>CAYWTU010000123.1:0-8750 GCA_964461275.1 uncultured Pirellulales bacterium
TGGCGCGGTGTGCAACGGCGCCAGTTTGACTCCCGGCGACTCGTCTGGAACCTCCTGGCGGATCGTAGGTGATCCCACCGAAGGCGCGCTGTTGGTGGCGGCGCGGAAGGCCGACCTGAGCGTGACTCGAGCTCAGTTGCCGCTGTTGGACGAGCGGCCGTTCGACTCCCAACGGAAAGCGATGTCGGTCGCAGTGCGCGACGGCGGCCGCATTGTCCTGTATGCCAAGGGGGCCCCAGAAGTCATCCTGGTCAACTGCTCGCGACAGCGCACGGCGGGCCAGGAAACGCCGCTGGACCAGGCGGCACGCGAGGCTTGGTCGCAAACCAATCGCCGGCTGGCCGGCCAGGCGCTGCGGGTCTTGGCGCTGGCCTATCGCGAGTTTCCCGAGCCGCAGCGCCATGAGGGCGATCCGTTTCCGGAACAAAATTTGGTCTTGGCCGGCCTGGTCGGCATGATCGACCCGCCTCGGGACGAGGTCCGCCCGGCCATTGCCCAATGTCGCGCCGCCGGCATTCGGCCGGTGATGATCACCGGCGACCATCCGGCCACCGCCCTGGCGGTGGCGCGGGCGTTGGATTTGGCCAACCGTCCCGACGAGGTGTTCGCCGGCGTTGAGCTCGATCGGTTATCGGACGACGAGTTGGCGGCCAAAGTTCCCCATGTGTCGGTCTATGCGCGCGTTTCGGCCGAGCACAAGCTGCGAGTGGTTCGAGCCTGGAAGGCGCGGGGCCAGGTGGTGGCGATGACCGGCGACGGTGTGAACGACGCCCCGGCGGTGCAAGCGGCCGATATCGGCATCGCCATGGGAATCACTGGGACCGACGTCACCAAGGAGGCGTCAGACATGGTGCTCACCGACGACAACTTCACGTCGATCGTCAGCGCCGTGGAAGAGGGGCGAGGGATTTTCGAGAACATTCAGAAGTTCATCGTTTACCTGCTCTCGTGCAACACCGGCGAGGTGCTGTTTGTGTTGGCGGCAGGCGTGCTGGGCTGGCCGGCTCCGCTGACCGCGGTGCAGTTGTTGTGGATCAACCTGGTCACCGACGGCCTGCCGGCGCTGGCGCTGGCCATGGAGCAGCCGGAACCCGATCTGATGCGGCGGCCGCCCCGTCCGCCGCGCGAGCCGGTGTTGACCCCGCGGCGCGGAGCGTTGGTTGTCGCCCACGGCGCGCTCATAGCGATCGCCTCGGTGCTCGGGTTCTTGTCGGTCTACGGAGATGGCACGGGCGACACAACCTCTCAAGCGCGAACCATGGCGTTCGCGGTGATGGCGTTTTCCCAGTTGGCCTTCGCGCTTAGTTGCCGCAGCTCGAGCCGTACGCTGTTCGAGTTGGGGCCGCTGACCAATCGCTATCTGCTGGCGGCAATCGGCCTTTCCGGCCTGTTGCAAGCGGCGGTGCTCAGTTTTCCCCCCGCCTACCGCGTGTTCGACGTGGTCAGCCTGCCGTGGTCGCACTGTGTTGCGGCGGTCGGCTGGGCGTTGATTCCGGTCAGCGTAATCGAAATCTTCAAGCTCGCGCGACGGTGGGCAGGGTGAGGGGGATTCCTATTGCGGATGTTATTTTTCGGTCGTTCCTTTGGCCCGCGGTCCACGTCCAGTCCTTCGCGGTGCGGCCAAGAAATGGTAGGCTGTGCGTCGCGTCGGTGTTGACATTGTAACCGCTCAGCGATGAAAGCCGTTTCCATGGACCTCGACTGGTTGGCCGTCGTTATTCGCTCGCTGCACCTTTTGGCCGCTATGACCGCGGTGGGAGGGACGGTTTTCATGGCCCGGGCGCTGTTGCCGGCCGCGGACACGCTGCCCGACGACGCCCATCAGAAGCTGCGCCAAGCGGTTCGCTCGCGGTGGGTGCTTCCATTGCACCTTTCGATCACGGTGCTGATGCTCACCGGGCTTTACAACATCGCCACCATCTCCATGACCAGCGCCGTCCCATCGTGGTATCACATGACGTTTGGCGTCAAGGTATTGTTGGCATTGGTGATTTTCTACATCGCCATCTCGCTCATGGGACGCAGCGCGGCGGCCGAGCGAATGCGGCAAAACATGGGCCAGTGGTTGAAGGTGAATTTGGCGCTGGCCGTGGCCGTCGTCTTCCTGTCGTCGATGCTCAGCAAGGCCCCCAAGACGCCGAAACCGGCCGAGGCTGTGTCGCCAACCACAAGCGAAGCTCCCGCAGGCGCGGAAGCAACCCGGTAACAAAGAGTACCGGGTTTTTAGCCTTGCCGCCGAACGTCACGTAGAAAAAAACCGAGCGGCGTGTTCGCAGCCGGTACTCCCTCGCCCTATTCCTCTCCGAGCGGTTAAGGAGAGCAGAGCGGCGCATGGCTCGAGCCAGCGTCCAGCGCAATTTCGCCCGGCTCGCGGTTCCACTAGATGCCAACGTCTGGCCGGAGCTCGCCGTCCTCGGCCTCATCATCCGCATCAACGTCGGCAGCACGCCCCGCCGCATTGTCACCCCCGCTGGCCTTAGCCTTTTTGGCCGCTTCGCGGCGGGCGGCCCGCTCGGCGCGGCGGGCGGCCTTGGCCAGGTCGTCTTCAATCACCTTGGCCGCTAGGTTCGGCGTCTCTGCCGCAGGCGTTCGGTCGAACCAGCCGATCATCATTTCTTCCCACGTCTGATCGCCCCAGCTGACCGGGTTTTGCGGGTCCGGGTTCGCCAGATTGTTTTCCGAATTGTCGAAGTGCGCCAGGCAATGCATCTTGCTGCCGCGGGGGACATACTTCGGCTCAGACAGAACGTAGTTGTTCTGCCAATTGAAATCGTACTTGGGAATGTCCAGCAGCGTTTCCACTTTGCCGTCGGGCGTGTGCAAGTCGTAGCGGAACGCCTTGCCGCGGAGGTGCATGTGCGGCATGAAAGACAAGATCAGCGAGTCCTCCTTGAACGTCTGCCACGATTCGACCGGATGGTTGTCGGCCCCGGCCGGCACTTCAAAACCGAAGTTGATCGCCAAATCGGTCGTCACATCGCGGGTGATTCCCTTCGGATCGGCAAACACCAGCCCGATGCAACTCAGATCCTGCTGCTCATTGCCGTTGGCCGTGTAGTGCATCTGGAACAGCAACTTCGAGCCCGCCCGGACGCGCTTGGCGATTCCCGGCGGCGCAACATAGGGCGGATTGCCCGGGGCCGTCCCGGCCAACAGATCGCGAGCGCCCATCCCTTCGCCCATCCGCTTCACCTCCTGGCCCGGCGGCACGATGAACACGATGATGTGGTGGACCACCGCGCTGTTTCCAGCGCGGCACTCGGCCTGGCTGACCCATTTGTCCTCGGTGAAACCGGGGTCCACAACAAAGTATTGATATTCCACCTTGCCTTCGGCCGGGACGGTGAACGGCTCGTCGGCCATTTTGACAACCGCGTCCGGTTCAGAAATCTGCCAACCCGCGGCGTACTTGACCGGCGGCGGAAGGTCGGCCGGATCGCCCTGCGGAGCGCCCGCGGCCACCCATTTGCTCAACATCTGCTTCTCTTCGACGCTGAGCCGGGCGTCGTTGGCAAAGTGGCCGAACTGTGGGCTGGCGTGCCACGGAGGCATCCGTTGATCGCGGACCACCTCTTCGATCATCGGGGCCCAGCCGACCACTTCGTCGTAGTTGTTCAGGCTGAACGGCGCGATCTCGCCCGGCCGATGGCAGCGCTCGCAATGCTGCTGAAACAGCCGGGAAATCTGGTTGCTGTACGTCACCTCGCAGTTTTCGTCGACCGGTTTGACGCGGCCGATCAGGCAGCCCGGGGCACGGGTGATCGGCTCCTCGACGGCGTCGCCCGACAACAGTTGGTCCAGCGCCACCGCCAGATCGCGACGATTCACCTTGGGTCGGGCATAGCCCACGCCCGTCTGAAAGCCATACTGATCGTCCACGCGGCCGCGATAGCGCACTGTGCGCGAAGCGTCCAGCACGAACACCTCAGGGGTGCGTTCGGCTTGAAACTGGTCGGCCACGGCGTTGCCGGCATCGCGCAGAAAAGGTATGGCCAGGTTATAGGTGCGGGCGAAGTGCGCCATTTCGGCCAGCGAATCCTGGGCGTTCGAGTCGACTGCCAAGAACATCACCCCCCTGGACTTGAACTCCTCGGCCAATTCCGTGAGACGCGGGGCGTACAACTTTGCCAGCGGGCACTCGACCCCCAGAAACGTCACCACCACCAGCTTTGCCTCGTGCATCGCGTCGAGCTGATGGGTCACCCCTTGCAAGTCTTTCAAGGCAAACTCGGTAACCGCATGGCCGATCGCCGGCGCACTCGAGGGAGTGTTCGCCTGTGCCGAGACCGTAAGCTCGATGAGGCCCGTGAGCGCCGCCAATGCGGCACAGCGGATAGCGAGGGATCGGAACATGAACGTGACCTCCGTGAGGTGAATGGCAAGCGAGGGGTCAGGGGACTTTTTTCAATTTGGCGCGCAAAAACTAGCTTCCTGCTACCTCCCGCATTTCTTGCGCCAAATCAGAACGGAAGTTCTTGTTTTCACACCTGTCGGCCGCAAATGATTGCCAACAAAAAGCTTGTGACAAAATAGCTATTGCCTCGTTACAGCCGGCCCCACGCCAACCGCGCGCCGGCCCGCACAGATCGTCGTGTGCTCATCAGCGGCCCGCGCGCTTGTATGAGCCCGGGTAGCCGATGACTTCACCCCTCTGCTATATTCCGCCCGGCCCGACACCGGCTGAGCCAAGCGACCAACGGACGACGGCAAACCCATCGGAGACGTTTGATGCGTCGAAAAATGATCGCGGGCAACTGGAAGATGAACCTGAACCGGGCCGAATCCGAGGCTTTGGCCGGCGGCGTTGCCGCTGGGTGTGGCAAGCTGGCCGATTCGGTCGATTTGGTCGTCTTTCCGCCGAGCCCCTACCTAGACGCGGTGCGAATCAAACTCCAAGGCAGTCAGGTGGGGTTGGGGGCGCAAAACGTCTATCACGAGTCCAACGGGGCATTTACTGGCGAAATCAGCGTCGCGATGCTTCAAGACCTGAGCTGTAAGTACGTCATCCTTGGACATAGCGAACGGCGTCACATCCTGGGGGAAACCGATCCTCAGGTGCAGGCTAAGACGCTAGCGGCGCTGGCTGGCGGGCTGATTCCCATCGTCTGCGTCGGGGAACTATTGGCCGAGCGCGAGTCTTCCCTAACGATGGAGGTCATCGAGCGACAGTTCGATGGTTCGCTGGGCCAGCTCACCGCCGAGCAGTTGGCCAAGGTCATCATCGCCTATGAGCCGGTGTGGGCGATCGGCACCGGCAAGGTCGCCACGCCTGTGCAGGCCGAGGAAGTCCATCGCGGCCTACGCAAAATCGTGGCCCACCGCTACAATTCCACGGTTTCCCAGCAGGTTCGGATTCTGTACGGCGGAAGCGTCAAGGCATCCAACGCGGGAGAACTCCTGTCACAAGAGAATATCGATGGCGCATTGGTGGGAGGCGCCAGCCTGAAGGCGGAGGAGTTTTTGGGCATTGCGAGGGAGTCGGCCGTCTGAGATTGCCCTCCATCACCGCAGGCCAGGCAACCTCCGCGACGCGGCTAGCGGTACGAGGCTCACAACTAAACACGTTTCTGAAATCATTCTCGGGGGTCGGGTCTGCATGCGCGCCAAACTGTTGCTCGTTCTAATTTCCCTGGGATCGATCTTCATGATCCTGCTGATCCTCGTCCAACGCGGTCGAGGCGGCGGATTGGCCGGCGCGCTGGGCGGCATGGGGGGCCAAAGCGCTTTCGGCGCCAAAGCCGGCGATATGTTCACGCGAATCACCGCCGTCACCGCCACCGTCTGGATTGTGCTGTGCCTGGCGGCCGTCAAAGTCATGACGGTCAACGCCAGCGGACCGTCGCTGACTGGCATGGGCGGAAGCGAGGCCCCGCCGGCGGCCTCAGCGGCGCCGGCAGGCGATGCGAAAGGTGACGCCGGGGCGTCCGATCCGCAGCAAAGCGCCGCGCCGGCAGGCGATGCAACGGCGCCGGCTGGCAACGCTCCATCTTCGCCGGCCGCGTCCGATTCGGTCCCCGCCAGCGACCCTCCCCCAGCGGCCGACGCCGCCGCGCCGTCCGCCGAGGCTCCGAATTAGTTTTTAGAGTCCAACAAACAACCTTCTCAGTTCGCTGAAATCAACGGGAGTTAGGGGTCCGTTGTCAGGTTGATTGGCGGACCTTTAGCGTCCAACAGTTGCGACCGTTCACCTTCCCAAGGAGCGCACGCCTTTGCTGCTCAGCATGACGGGCTTTGGCGAATCGCACCGACAGGACCCTGCGCTGTCGGTCGCGGTCGAAGTTCGCACCGTCAACAGCCGCTATTTCAAGCTCTCGCTCAAGTGTCCCGAGGCCTACGCCGCTTTGGAGGGCGAGATTGAGGGGGTGACACGTCAATACGTCAAACGGGGCACGGTGCAGTTGACGCTGCGGGTCGATCGGGCGCACGCCCCGGAAGATTTCCGCTTGAACGAGGTGGCCTTGGCCGCCTATCGAGCGCAGTTGGGCAAGCTGATGACCGAGTGGCACTTGTCCGAGGAGCCGCCGGTGTCGTCGCTGCTAGCGCTGCCGGGCGTGGTCGAAGATTCGCACTTACGTTCGGCCGACGCACAGCACGATTGGCCTTTGATCCGCCCTTCGCTGGAACAAGCGCTGACGAACCTGACCAAAATGCGGGCCGACGAGGGCAAGGCGATGACGGCCGACCTGCGGGGCAACTGCGCCGCGATCTCGGCGGAGTTGAACGCGGTGGAACGCCGCGCGCCGCTGGTGGTCGACGCATATCGCGCGCGGCTGGAAGATCGGCTCAACAAAATTCTGGCCGAGCATCAAGTCAGCCTCGATCCGGCCGACATCATTCGTGAGGTGGGCATCTTTGCCGAACGCAGCGACATTTCCGAGGAGTGCGTCCGCTTGCGCAGTCACTTGGAACAATTCGAGGCGTTCCTGGTCGAAAAAGAAAGCGCCGGCCGCAAGCTCGATTTTCTCACGCAAGAGATGTTCCGCGAGACGAACACCATCGGCTCCAAGGCCAACGACGTGCAGATCGCGCGACACGTGATTGAGATGAAGTCCGTCGTCGAACGCATCCGCGAAATGATTCAGAACGTGGAATGAGCGCCTCGCCAAAGCCCGCCACTGTCGCCTCCAACCAGCCCGGCGCCGCTGCGCCGTCGCCGGGAAAGCTGATCATCATCTCAGGCCCCTCGGCCTCCGGGAAAACGACGCTGCTATCCAAGCTGTTTGAGCGCCGGCCCGGGCCGCTGGTGGCCTCGGTTTCCGCCACCACTCGGCCGCCCCGTCCGGGTGAAGAGGACGGCCGGCACTACCATTTCTTATCCCCAGACGAGTTCCGGCGGCGGCGGGAGAGGGGCGATTTCCTCGAAAGTTTTGAGGTCTATGGCCGCGGTTACTGGTACGGAACGCTGAAAAACGAGGTAGCCGCTGGTCTAAACGCGGGTCAGTGGGTAGTGTTAGAGATCGACGTCCACGGCGCTTTGGAGGTGCTCAAGAGCTTTCCCGACGCCGTGACCATCTTCGTCCACCCCGGTTCGCCGGACGAACTGGAGCGACGCCTTCGCGGCCGCGGCACCGAACAAGAGGCCGACATCCAGCGCCGCCTGGCCACCGCTAACGAAGAACTGAAATACCTGCACCGCTATAAGCACGAGGTGATCAACGACAACCTGGAACGGGCCGTCGATGAGCTGTGCCGGCTGCTGACCGGGCCAGCCCCCACCAATTCGTCGTGAACCGCCGCTGGGCTTAACAGCACATCGTCAGAAAGGGAACTGCCAGATGCTCGATGAACTGAAGGAAGAAGAAATCATTAACAAGGTGGGCGGCCGCTTCAAGCTCTCCACGTTGATTCAGAAGCGGTTGGTCGCCCTCAACGCCGGCGCGCGGCCGTTGGTGGAAATGAACACCGCCGACAAGTTTCAGATCGTGATCCAGGAAATCATCCAAGACAAGATTTTCCTGGACGCCAGTTCAAACGTCGGCATCGTCGGTCAACCGGACTCCGCGGGTGGCCCGCCCGAGTTTGATCTCAGCAATCTGTAGCCGCACATGAAAGACCGTGCGCTCGTCGTTGGCGTGACTGGGGGCATTGCCGCGTATAAGACGGCGGCCCTGGTGAGTCAATTGGTGCAGGCCGGCGCCCAAATCGAAGTGGTGATGACCGCGGCGGCCGAGCAATTTGTCGGCCGCGCCACGTTCGAAGCCCTGACCGGCCGGCCCGTTCGCCGCGGCATCTTTCACGACCCGGATCAGCCGCTGGGACCGCACGTCACTTTAGCGCAGCAGGCGGAGCTGTTGTGCGTGGCGCCGGCCACCGCCAATTTCTTGGCCAAAGCGGCCCACGGCCTGGCCGACGATCTGCTCAGCACGCTGGTGTTGGCGTTCAAGGGCCCGCTGCTGGTCGCTCCGGCTATGAATTGCGAAATGTGGGCCAAGCCGGCCGTGCAACGCAATGTGGCGCAACTTCGCACCGATGGCGTACACTTCGTCGATCCGCAAGAAGGCTGGCTCAGTTGCCGCCAGCAGGGCGCCGGCCGAATGGCGGAACCCGACCAGATTCGCACGGCCATCGAGCGGCTCTTGGCGGACAGGTAGTGTTGCAAAAGGCGTTCCAGGCGTGTTACTTGCCGTGAAGGCGTCGCTGCTGATTGCGCTACAAGGCACGCCGCCCTATCCGGACGTCGACGAGGAATCAGTAGTGTCCTGCTCTGTAGAAACCCTCGCCTCGTCTGAGGATCATGATGTTCAGCGTGA
>CAYWTU010000124.1:0-8739 GCA_964461275.1 uncultured Pirellulales bacterium
CCGCTGTTCTTCGCCTTGTCGGCGGCCCAGCGCCCGTTCGCGGGCATGCGATTCCAGGCTTTTGGTGAGTCCTGCCACCAGCGACTGTTCGAGCACCTCGTGGGCGCCGGCCGTAAGCTGGGTCCAGCGCTGGTGCGCTTCGTCGATCGTAGCCCGCCACAACTCGGCCTGCTGCTGCACGAGGCGCTCGGTGGCCAGCACCATCGCGTCGGCAATCCGCTTGACCTGCGCCACCTGAGGATCTTGGGCCCCACCCATCACCTGAAAACGCCCCGCCAAGGCGTGCGCTAGCCAACCGTCTACGGCCGCCAGTAAGGCTTGCTCCGACTTGTCGACGACGTACTGGACGAACATCAGGATCATCGACAGACCCAAGGCCAGGGCCGTCGTGTCGAACGCCACGCCGAGCCCCGACGTCACCTCTGGCAACGATTCCTCCAAGGCCTCTGGAGAAAGCTCCGCAATTGCCATCGTGATGCCGATGACCGTCCCCAAGAAGCCCAGAATTGGAATCGCCCAGATGACCAGTCGCACCAGGGCGTAGCTGCCGTGGGCCGTCAGGCGATCGCTGTCGGCCAAGTATTTCAATTCGTCGTCCAGTCGGTCGGCCGACCCCTGTTGCCGGACGAATTCCAGCGCCGATTTGAGCCGCAAGGCCGCGTAACTGACCTGCGCCGAAGCGGGCCAGGCGCAAACCTCGGCCAACAATTCTTCACTGGCCTCGGGCGGCAGGCCCTCGCGCGGCGACGCCGGCAAACGCAGTTGTCTCAGGCCGGAACGCTGGCCGAACACATCGAGCCCTTTGATCACCAGGGCCGCCAAGGCAACGAAGAAGCAAACCGTTTCGCAATAGTTGACGGGATGCCCGGCAAAGTAGCGGCGGACGAATTCGCCCCGGATGACCTGACCGTGGTACAAGGAATAAAAACCCAGCGAACTCACGCCGCCCCAGACGAGCGGTGAATGCCAAACGGCCGATAAGCCTCGCCCGATACGATTCAAGGAAGTGATCCTTCAACTACGAGTTGGTATTACTTGCGCCCTGTCCTGCGGGCCAGAGCGTCGGCGCTTCGACCCGCCGTGCCGAGTGTCAACAGTGGTTGCCGCGCTTGTGCAGTCTATGCACTTGGTCGACGGTGCGGCGGCGCTCCGTGCCGACGGTGCGCCGCGCAAAGGTGCGAAGGCGCGTCACTAGAATCGACCTAGGCGGCAAACTTTATGAGCCCAACTTGCCTTACTCAAGATGTGACGCGGGCCTTGGGCAAACGGCGAAATCTGGGCGATCCAGAGAGGGCGAAACGCTGGCGTCGGGAAGCTCCGAATTAGTCTCAAAGTCGCCCGCGGAACCTGGCCGATATCGCCTTGTGTTGCAGGCTGGGCAAAGTCGTCGGTTGCCGGCGCCAGCCGTCGCGGCCATCTCGCATCGATTCCCGGCACGTTGGCCTACGACGCGCCGCGGCAGATCCTAACCGCGCTTGACGTTCGACCAGACGGGGCGGCGCTTACCCGCGAAAGTCCACGATTCACTCAGGAGGGCACAGTCCGGCGCGGCCCTACTCGGGCCGCCCGGACTGTCTTGTCTATCAAGCAGAACTGTCGCGCGTCCAAGCGAAACGATTTCTCTTCGAGCCGCAACTCAAAGCTCGATGTTTACCCCTGCACCACCGGATTGCTCAGCGTTCCGATGCCGGCGATGGTGATCTCCACCAGGTCGCCCGACTTCAGTGCGAAGTCGTCCGGCGGCACCACGCCGGTCCCCGTCAACAAGATCGCGCCGCCGGGAAAGCGATTGTCGCGGGCCAGCCAGCCGATCAGGTCGTCGAACGTGCGGGCCATTCGGTCGACGCTCGTCCGGCCTTCAAACGCCACCGCGCCGTCGCGGCGGACGGTCATTTGAATGGCCGCTTCGTCGGCGTCGGGCATGGCGCGGCGGAGCGTGATGCACGGGCCAATGGCGCAACAGGCGTCGTAAACTTTGGCCTGGGGAAGGTACAGCGGATTCTCGCCCTCAATGTCGCGGGCGCTCATGTCATTGCCCGCCGTGTAGCCCACCAGCCGCAGCCGTGAATTGAGCACCAGCCCCAACTCCGGCTCGGGCACGCTCCACTTGGAGTCGTTACGAATCCGCACCGGTTGGCCGTGGCCTGCCACGCGATGCGCAGTCGCCTTGAAGAACAATTCAGGTCGCGCTGCCGCGTACACCTGATCGTAACACCAGGCGCCGCCTTTCGATTCTTCCATGCGCGCGGTCTGGCTGCGGCGATACGTGACGCCTGCGGCCCAAATCTCTTGCTGTTCCAACGGCGGCAGCCAAACCACATCGCCGGTCGGCAACGCCGCGGCGCGGTCGACCAGAAACTCGGCCGCGGCCACGGCGTCCTCGGCTTCTAGAATGTCGCTGAGAGATTGATACTGCCCCGCAGCCAAATCCAGCGGCAGAATCTCGTCCCCTTCCCAGGAGCCGATGATCGTCTTGCCGGCGGTCAACACTTTGACAAGTTTCATAGCGCATCCCTCCAGTCCAACTTTACGTCGGCGAAGATCTCGATGGGGGCGTTGCTTCGGGTTCACCCCTATCGACCGCAAAGCACGACGCCAGGTACGAGTCTATCGCAATCTTGCCCGGCCGACCAAGGCGGGGACAATCGACGTTGCGAGGCGGCTCGCCGGTTGGGTGCATTCGCGGACTAGAATGTGCCCGACGGGCGCCAGGCAACGCGTCGCGGCGCGCGAAATCGCCCCGCGGCGCCTCCTCGTCGTGGTCAACCGCGCGGCCTGAGGACGAATAACCGGCATAGAATCGGCTGCGACATAAGGGGTACATGCCGAATGTAAATCCACGTCGGTCTGGCAAGATGTGCGGCCAGTCTCGTGGGACGACGGAATCGGAAAAAAACGAACTGAAGCCGTCCTCCCCTGACGGCCGATCCTTCTGGTTGTCCGGGAGACGCTGGCCGGCTTGCCGACGCCGGCAATCTTCCACCGCATGGCCTCACATTCCTCGTGGCGGCCGAGTGAACCTCGGCCGGCGCCCGTGGGTCTTGCGAGCAGCAGCAATCTCGAGGCTGGAGCCAGACGGCCAGGCAACCGGCTGCAACCCGGTCTAAGTGGGTTCGACTCCCACCGGCCTCTTACAACTACGGGCGAAGGATCGCGTTGCTGTGGTCTTTCGCCCGTCTTTCGTTGGTTCGACGCGTTTCATACTCGGTCGAGAATTGCCGGCAAGAGTTGGGTCAAGCGAGCAACGTCGCGATCTTCCGTGCCGTGACGTTCAATCCCAGGGATTTCAACTGTCGCGGCAACGCCCACTGAGTTTCCATCGCGAGCTTTTCGGACCGCGGCGCCTTGTTCGGTGCATCGGCCTGATAAACGTGCAGTGTAATCCGAAACCGGGTCACACCGTGTACGATTCGCGTCAAAAGCTCGCCGGGCAGGCACTCCACTCCGGTCTGCTCGAGCACGCCATGGCGCAGGGCTCGTCGCACCTCCGCCTGCGTTCCGCACGACAGATCGAAGCGGGGAAAATCCCACATTCCGGCCCAACGCTGTCCCGGTCCACGCAAGACGAGCAGAATTCTTCCTCGTCGCCGCACCACCACCGCCGCCTGATCGACGTGTGTGATGGGGGGGCGTTTGGCGGGCAGGGGGATTTGGTCCTGCAATCCTAAACGCTGCGTCGGACAGAGAGTCAGCAGCGGACAATCGGGGCATCGCGGCTCGCGCGGTGTGCATACCGTCGCCCCCAATTCCATCAACGCTTGATTGAACCGTCCCACCTGTCGACGCGGCAGCCATGCCTCTGCGGCGCTCCACAGCGCCGCCTGGCCTGCCGTCGAACGCGGCGCCTCGCGCAGGACCAGCAGCCGACTGATCAGCCGCAGAGTGTTGGCTTCCACAATCGGTTGCCGCTGATCAAAAGCAATCGATAACACGGCGCCGGCGGTATAGCGTCCTACGCCGGGGAGCGCCAAAACGTCGGCCAGGTCTGTGGGAAACTGTCCGGCGTGGCGGCGAACGATTTCTTGAGCGGCGCGGTGCATCTGTCGTGCCCGTCGGTAGTAGCCCAGCCCCTCCCACAAGCGCAACACCCGCTGCTCGTGGGCCGCCGCCAGGCTCTCCAGCGTGGGCAGCGCCGCAAGAAACCGAGGAAAATAGTCGATCACCGTCGCCACCTGCGTCTGTTGCAACATGATCTCGCTGACCCAGATGGCATAAGGATCGCGCGTCCGCCGCCAAGGAAGATCTCGGGCGTTGCGGTCGAACCATCGGCCCAAGCGCAATCGCAATTGCCGCGTCCACTCGGAACCGTGCAGGCCCGGTTCACGCTGGCCGGCTTTGCGGCGTCTGCTGGCGGTGGTGATGGGCATTCCGGCGGGGTGGTACAGGGGCTATTCGCTGCCAGCGGCGCACAGCATAGCAGGATTGGGGTCGGCCGAGGCCAGCGGCGTTTCGCCGGCATTCGACCTGCCGCGCCAAGAATCGATAATGGCGCCACCCCTGGAATTCGATTGCCATAACCGACAAACTGCCGATGGAGAGATGAGAGTCTATCTTAGATTCCAGCAAGCGACCACCTCGGCTCGCTGAAATCGACAGGTGTTGCAGGGCCGTTGACCAGGTTGTTTGGCGGCCTCGTCGCGTTTACCCATCGGCGTAACGACATGCCGGACTGTTTGCTGGGAATTGGCTCGAATCTGGGGGATCGCCGGGCGACGATGGATTGGGCTGTGGCGCAACTGGCCGCGCTGCCGCAGGTCCAGCTCACGGCGGTCAGCCGGTGGCACGAGACGGGGCCGATTGGCGGCCCCGCGGAACAAGGCCCGTTTCTGAACGGGGCGATCACCGTCGAAACCACGCTCGCGCCGCGGGCTTTGTTGTCGCGCCTGCATGAGATCGAAAAAAACGCCGGTCGTTGGCGCAAACTCCGGTGGGAGGCGCGAACGCTGGATCTGGACCTTTTGCTCTACGGTCAAACAGAATGTGACGATCCCTGCATTCCGCTCACTTTGCCGCACCCACGATTGGCCATGCGGCGTTTCGTGCTCGAGCCAGCCGCTGAGATCGCCCCGGGGATGGTCGATCCAATCACCGGCCAAACGATGGCCCAATTGCAAAAACACCTCAACACGGCGCCCGGCTACATCGCGGTGACCGGCCCTCGGGCGGTGGACCGGACGGCGCTCGCACGGGCGCTGGCCGAAACCTTGGAAGGGCGATTGGTCTTGGGCCGCGCGCCGTCCGTCGCAGGCGATGAGGCGCAGAGTCTGTGGGAGCTGGAGGCGTCACTTCACCAGCAGGCGACGCTGTTGGACCGTGGCAAGTGGCTCGAAACGGCCAGCGTGCGGCGCAGCGGCGGACCTCCGGCGGTAAGCGACTTTTGGGTCGGTGAGCTGGCCAGCTTGGCTCATCAAATTCTGTCGCCGCAGCGACGAGTGGAATTTGCCGCCCAGTGGCAGGCGGCGTTGCCGGGCATCGTCGTGCCCCTGCTGTTGGTGGCGATCGACGCCGAGCGGGTTCCTCACGGCGTCGGGCCGACGCTCCGTTGCCAGTCGGCAACCTGGGATGGTATTACGGAAGAAGTCCGAGCCGCCGTGGCTGGAATGCGATAGTTTTTTTAGAGTCCAATAGACAACCACATAGGTGCGCTGGAATCAACCGGCGTTCGCGGGCCGTTGTCAGGATGTTCGTTCGACTCTAAGTTTTCGACTTTACGTTCGTCCACGCAAGTGTTTTGCCATGTCGAATTCGCCACCATTGATCACCGCTCGCGCCGCCGTGCGTCAGCAACTCTTGCTGGCCCGTCGGGCTGGAAGTCGGATTGGCTTGATCCCGACGATGGGGGCGTTGCACGAGGGACACCTAAGCCTGGTGGACGCGGCCCGGCGCGAATGCGACTTCGTGGCTGCGACCATTTTTGTCAATCCAACGCAGTTCGGTCCCCAGGAAGATTTCACCCGCTACCCGCGTAACTTGGAGGCGGATCTGGCGATGCTTGCGGCCCGAGGCGCAGACCTGGTTTTCGCGCCGCCGGTCGAGGAGGTGTATCGTCCTGGCCATTGCTTTTATGTTGAAGTCAACGGAGTGACCGACACGCTCGAGGGCGCCTGTCGCCCCGGGCATTTCCGCGGCGTCGCCACGGTGGTGCTGAAGCTGTTCAATCTAATCGCCCCCGACGCGGCCTATTTCGGTCAGAAGGATTACCAACAGTCGCTGGTGATTCGGCGGCTGGTCGACGATTTCGATGTGCCGGTGGAAATTCACGTCTGCCCCACCGTCCGCGAGCCGGACGGCTTGGCTTTGAGCTCGCGCAATGTGTACCTATCGCCCGAGGAGCGGCGCGCAGCCCTGACGCTGTCCGGGGCGCTCCGTCGGGCCGAGCAGTTGGTCCGCGAAGGGGTTCGCGACGCCGATTGGATCGTCGAGGAAATGAACAGCCTGCTGGCCAGCCAGCCCGGCGTGATGGTGGAATACGCCGTGGTGGCGGACGCCGACACGTTGGCGCCGTTGCACGAGATCGAGCGCCGCGCCGTGGCGCTGTTGGCCGCTAAAGTTGGCACGACGCGGCTGATCGACAATGCGATTCTAACGGCGTAGCCCGGGCACGTTGAATACTTATCCCAAGGCCCGCCGGACCGCGTCGAGCGCCCGCATGTTCGCCAAGCCGTCTTCGCAAGGAGGCAACAGCCGTCCGGCCGCCACGCTGGCACAAAACGCCTTGACCTGTTCGGCGTATTGCTGTGCCGGTGGAAAGCGAATCGTCTCCGTCTGGCTGTGGCCGTCCGGGCTCGGGCGCCGCAGAATCAAGTCCGCTTCGACCGCCGGCAAGACGCCATCGGGCAACTCCGCCGTGGCTCGGGTTCCCACCAGCTCGATCCGGCAGCGGAACGGACACTCGAAGCTGGCGTCGGCCAACAACAGCACGTCGCCCGCGAACCGCAACGCCATGCCGGTGGTCATGTCTACGCCCGAGGTCCAGCGTCTGGCGCGGGCCAGGCATTCGATCGGTTCCGTGCCGGTGAACAGCCGCGCGGCATTAATCGCATAGCAACCCAAATCGTACAGTGGTCCGCCGCCCCGGGCCGGGTCCAGCCGCCAGTCACCCCGATCGATGTCGAACGAAAAATCCATCTTCACCAGCCGCAGCTCGCCCAATTCGCCGGCCGCCAGCATTTCGCACACCCGCTGCGTCCGCGGATGGTGTCGCCACATGAACGCTTCCATCAGCAGCACGCCGTGCCGACGGCAACCGCCGACCAGGGACTCCGCGTCTGCCAGGTCGAGTCCCAGCGGCTTTTCGCACAACACGTGCTTGCCCGCCGCGGCCGCGGCCAATGACCACGGCCGGTGCAACTCATTGGGAAGCGGGTTGTAGACGGCGTCGACTTCCGGATCGGCCAACAACGCTTCGTACGACCCATAGTGCCTGGGAATGTGAAATTCCTCGGCCCAGGCGCTGGCAATGGCTGCGCTGCGGCTGGCGATGGCCGCCACCTCGGCCACGCCCGACTGCTGAATGCCGGGAATCATGCCGCGGCGGCAAATCCGCGCCGCGCCCAAAATGCCAAAGCGTAGTTTCTTGTTCATCCGCCGTCGTTCGTCGATCGAGTGAGTGGACGCAGGGTGGCCAGCTACCGCCGCCCGGCAAAGCGATCATAATAACAGCCATGCCCGGCCACATCGCCTATCTCAATGGTCAATTCCTTCCCGCCGCCGAGGCCCAAGTAGCGCTCGACGACGTCGGCTTCGTCCACGGGGCCACGGTGGTTGAGCGGCTACGGACTTTCCAGGGACGGCTGTTTCGCCTGCCGGAACACCTGGCCCGGTTGCGACGTTCGCTGGAAATCGTCGGCGTCGAAAACGTGCCGACCGACGGCGAGCTGTCGTTGGCCGCAGAAAAAGTGACACACGAGAATTCTCGGCTGCTGGCCAATGGTGACGAGCTGGGACTGGTCATCTTCGTCACGCCGGGCCGCCTGGGATGGAACGGCGACACCCCGGCCGCAGGGCCCACCGTGTGCGTCCACAGCCAACGGCTGCCCATCGAGCGGTGGGCCCAGCACTACGAGGCGGGCGCCGCGCTGGTAAGCGTGCCGGTGGTGCAACCTCCGCCGGAGAGTTGGCCGGCGGAGTTGAAGTGCCGCAGCCGAATGCACTTCTACCTGGCCGAGCGAGAGGCGGCCAAGATCGAGTTGGGCGCAATGGCGCTGCTATGCGATGCGGCTGGTCATGTCACGGAATGTACGATTGCAAACGTTGCCGTTTCGATCGACGGTGCAACGCTGATCTCGCCGCCGAAGAAACGGATTCTGCCCGGCATCACGCTGGCCGCGACGCAAGAGTTGGCCGCCGCACGCGAAATCGGCTGGATCGAGCGCGACCTGACAATCGCGGAAATGGGCGTGGCGCAAGAAATTTGGCTCACGAGCACGCCCTGGTGCGTGCTGCCGGTCACGCGATTCAATGGCCGGGCCGTCGGCGCCGGTCGGCCGGGCGCACTGTATCGCCAGATGGCACGGGCGTGGAACGATCTGGTGGGCTGCGATTTCGCCGCTCAGGCTCGCCGCAGCTTGCCGTAAGCTGGCCAGCTCTTCCTTTCCTGCAAGTAAGCAGCGATCGATTTCACGCAACCGTCTTGGCCGCCGCGTCGCGATAGTTTGCGCACTTTCACTGCCTTGCCGGTTCGGTCGTTACGACCCCTACTACCGGCAATGTTGGGGTTATCGGAAGAATCGCTGCATT
>CAYWTU010000125.1:0-8720 GCA_964461275.1 uncultured Pirellulales bacterium
GGGGGCGCCACCTCCCAAGCCATTTCAGCGTACCTAAACGCGCAATTTTTCGGCTAGTTTTCGCCGATTGAGACGGGGGCGCAATGGTGAATCGCCCCTTGGCAGGTAAAACTGGAAATGAGCTGACCACCATTTCCCACCACGGCCTTCACTAACGTCCATGCCCTCCGTCCGTTCGATTGCCGTATGTCTGGCCCTGGCGACGGCGGTGGCGGGGCTGTACGCGCAGACCGGTGATTTTGAGTTCGTCGCGTTCGACGACGGCGAGTACGTCGTCGACAATCCCTGGCTGAACCGCGGTTTCTCGGCCGAAGGCGTCCGCTGGGCGTTTTTCCAGACACACGCCGGCAACTGGCATCCGCTCACCTGGCTAAGTCACATGCAGGATTGCCAGGCATTCGGCCTGCGACCAGGCCCGCCGCACCTGGTCAATGCCGCGCTGCATGCCGTGAACGCGGTGCTCTTGTTGGCGCTCTTGTGGCAACTGACCGGGGCTTTCTGGCGACCGGCCTTAGCGGCTGGCCTGTTTGCCGTGCATCCGCTGCGGGCAGAGTCGGTGGCCTGGGTCTCGGAGCGCAAGGACGTGTTGTGCCTGGCATTGGGCCTGGCGGCGCTCTTGGCCTACGTTGGCTACGCTCGCAGTCCCAACGGGCGAAGATATCTGCTTGTGGCCTTGCTGCTAGGGTTGGGGTTATTGGCCAAACAGCTGCTGGTTACGTTGCCGGCGCTGATGCTGCTGTTGGACTATTGGCCGCTAGAACGCTCAGGGGCCAACCAACAGGCCGGCGCACGACCGCGATCGGCCAGGCGGCGCCGGCGAGAAGCGCCCGATGCCACAGGGGCGCGATCCTGGCGCGATCTGGCGCTGGAGAAGCTGCCGCTCTTGACGCTGGCGGCAGCGGCCGGCGCGATGACCGTCGTCGCCCAGAATCGGGCGGGAGCCATCAGCGGCCTGGCGGTCTACTCGCTGGGCTACCGGTTGCAAAACGCGGTGGTGGCGTATGCCCTGTACGTCAAAATGTTCTTGTGGCCGACCGAGTTGGTGTTTGTGTATCCGCATCACGGCGCCGGCTGGCCAATGTGGCAGGTGGTTGCCGGCGCGGCGCTGCTGTTGAGCGTGACCGGCGGCGCCTATTGGTTGGCGCGGAAGGGGACAAAATATCCGCTTGTCGGCTGGCTGTGGTTTCTCGTGGCGCTCGTGCCGAACATTGGGCTCGTGCAGGCCGGCGCTCAGGCGCTGGCCGACCGTTATAGTTACCTGTCGGGCATCGGCCTGGCGATCATTGCGGCGTGGGGACTGGGCGATGCGGCGATGAAGTGGCGGTGGCTCCGTGCGCCACTGGCGGCCACTGCCGGAGTGTGGCTGGCAGCGCTTTTTGGTTTGGCTTTTCGACAGATCGGCTACTGGCGAAGTACCGAGACGCTGATCGCGCAGGCGTTGGAGGTAGACTCGCAGAACTACGTGGCCCATAAGATCATGGGTAGTCTGCTGGCCGAGCGAGGCGACTTTGCCGGGGCACTCGAGCAGTACCGGCAGGGACAGTCGTCGGACGGTCGGCCCGTGCCCGAGACGCTGACGCTGATGGCCACGGCGCTGGGCGAGTTGGGCGACCTGCCTGCAGCGCAGGCCAGCGCGCGGCGGGCGCTGCAAGCCCAGCCGACGTTGGTCGAGGCCCACCTTGTTCTGGCCAAGTTGGCGCTCAAGCAAGGCGATCGTGACGAGGCCCGGCGCGAGCTGCAAACGGCGCTTGAAGTCGATCCGAACCTGGCCAAGGCCCATGCCAATTTAGGAGCGATTCTGGCCGACGACGGCGACCTGTCCAGTGCCATGAGTCACGCCCGCCGGGCCGTGGAACTCTCGCCTCGGTCCGCGCCGTTTGTGGTCAACCTGGGAGTGGTCCACCTGCGCTTGGCGGAACCGGCCGAAGCGCTGCGGCAGTTCGAGCGGTCGGCGGCGCTCGACCCACAGTCGGCGGACGCGTGGTACCACATTGGGCTATCCCAGGCGGCTTTGGGCCATCCCGACTCGGCCGAACAGGCGCTCAAGGCGGCGCTCCGTGTGGCGCCCACGCATGCCCTGGCGAATTTTGATCTAGGGCGAATGTACGAATCGCGGCAAGAATGGGGCGCCGCCGAGGAGCACTACGAGGCTGCATTGGCCGCGCAGCCCAAGCTGCCGGGCGCGATGAACAATTTGGCCTGGCTCCTAGCCACCTGTCCTGAACCGAGGCGCCGCGACGGCGCTCGGGCGGTGGAGTTGGCCTTGGCGGCCCTTGAATTGACGCCCGCGCCGGAAGCCGGTTTGATGGACACCTTGGCGGCGGCCTACGCCGAGTCGGGGCGCTGGCCCGAGGCGGTGGAGTCAGCACGAAAGGCAATCGCGCGTGCGGAGCAAGACCAACTGCCGGCGCTGGTGGGCGAACTAAAATTGCGTCTGGCGCTGTACGAATCGAGTCAGCCGTACCGGCAGGGCGCCGCGTCGGCGAAACAACTTCCGTAACTTCGTTGAACACGTTTGATTCATGAGCAGTTCCGCGGCCACCCCCAAGCCCAGCAGTAAGCCCACGCCGGCCCAGCCTACAGGGCCGACCGCCTGGAATCGCGTGGGGCAATACGCCGCGGCGCACCCGCGGCTGGCGTGGTGCGCCGCCTGGTTGGCAGTGTTTCTGGCGCTGGTCGCCTGGCGACGGGAAATTCTCACGTCGCCGCCGTATTGGGATTACGCCATGGGGCTGATGACGGAGGCGGACTTCCTGGTTGAGACAAATTTCGATTATGCCGCGTTGATCGAACAGCGGCGGTTTGGCGCCGGTGGCGTGGCCACCTACATCACCAGCCTGATGCCGACGCTGGTGGCCGTAGTGATGAAATTCAGCCCCAGCGTGCCGGCTTCGCTGCTGGTGTTGCACTTGTTGAATATCGCGGCTGCCGCGACGGTCGCGCTGACCGTGTTTGCGCTGGTCAAGCGGCACGCCGAACCTCGGCTGGCGGCGCTAGCGGCCTTGGCAACGCTCACCACGCCGCTGTTTGCAGCGCAGGTCGACATGCTGGGGATGGACATGGCGCTGACGGCGGCGGCGCTGTTGTCGGTCAAGGCGTTTGTCGATGAGAAGTACTCCGCCGCATGGCTGTGGGCGGCGCTGGCCTGGGGTGTGAAGGCCAGCGGGATGTTGGCCGCCGTGGCCATCGTGGTGCTGGCGGCGGCGCGATTATTGTTCGATTGGGGCACTGGCGGCCGACAGCTACGCCTGCGACGCGCGCTGGCGGTACTAGCCAGCTTGGCGCTCTTGGCCGCCGAGTGGTGGGTGGCCCGCTGGGTGAACAGCTTGGCGACATCACATTCTGAACAGATGAACGAGGAGATTACGTTCGGCTGGGAAACGTTGCGGATGACTCGGGTCTGGTGCCCAGACCTGATCGTCGTGCTGGGGGTTGGCTTGGCGTTGGCGACGCTGGCCGGGTTGTGGGGATGGGTGTCCCGATGGCGGCGCGGCGAGGGGGCCGTGGGCGGCGCGCTCGGGGGCATTGCCCACTGGCTGCGCGAACGACCGATCGAACCGGCGGCCTGGTTGATGGTGCTCGCAACGCTGACCGCGCTCTTGCTGGCCTACGCCATTCCGCGCTATCTGCTGTTGCCGTTGCCCTTTCTGTGGATCGCGGTCACGCTGGCCTTACGCCAATGTGTACCGGCATTCTGGATGGCGGCGGCGTTTCTGGTGGCGGCGTCGGCGGTGAATCTGCTGAACGAAAATGGCCGGTTCTATCCTTCGCTGGAGGGCAACGACCGTACCGGCGCCATGCTGGAACGGAGCCGCGAATACCGCGTTGACCACCTGGCGAACATCGTGTTGGTGCAGGGGCTGGAACGCGGGTTTTCCGATCAACCGATCGTGGCGGGCAACCCGTTTGTCTATTTCTTGGCGCTGCCGCGATTGGGTTACCTGCGTCAGGGAAAACCGCTGTACGGCTACTCGCTCAACACCTTCAGCCCTCCCACGTTCCCCGACGTTCGGCGCCTGGTGCGCGACGCCCCGCAGCAAGCGGTGTTTGTGTGGGCCCAGAATTCGTTCACCGACATCGGTTGGTGCCGCTTGCCCCAACCGCAAACCGGCGACAGCGTCTTGTTCAAGGACTCCGCGGGACGGATACCTGTGGTGCTGTACCGTAAGAAGAGTTGGACTCCGGAAGAGCTAAAAATGCCGATGGGTCGGCGTTACCGCAATTGGTTGTTCGCCAACGACCCTGGGCTGGTCGCGGAATTGGAAATCGAAACGCCCGAACAGCAGGCGGCGGCCGAGCGGCAGTTGCGGGCCGACCTGGCGGAGAACCCCGACGACGTCGACTCACGACACAACCTGGGAGTGGTGCTGGCCCGTCAAAAGCGCTTAGAGGAAGCGCTGGTCGAGTACGAGCGTGCGCTGGAGCTCCGTCCGCGGCGAGCCGACACGAACTGCCGCCGGGGTGATGCGCTGGCCGACCTGAACCGGTTCGATGAGGCGATCGCGGCATACCGCAAGGCGCTGGAAATCGATGAAGAGTTCTTCGACGCCCACCGCGGGTTCGGCGTCGCGCTGGCGCGGCAAGAAAAGTACGCCGATGCGCAGCGTCCCCTGAAGCGGGCGGCAGCGCTGCAGCCGTTTGATGCCAGTGTGTGGTTTCAACTAGGCATGAGTCAGCGGCTTTCAGGCGACGCGGACGAGGCCCGCAAGAGCTTCCTGACGGCGATCGAGAAACACCGGGACGACGCCGATTCGCTGTTGCAATTGGGCCTGCTGGAAGAGGAACGCGGCCACGATGGGGCGGCCATTGGCTTCTATCGCCGCGCTGTGGCCGCCAAACCTCTGCCTGCGGCGGTCAACAACCTGGCTTGGTTGTTGTCGACCAGCCCGCTGGCGGGCGTCCGCAACGGCAAGGACGCGGTGGCCTTGGCCGAAGCGGCGTGCCAGCAGACCAAATACAGCGTGTATGGCCTGGTGGACACGCTGGCGGCGGCGTACGCCGAGGTGGGGCGATTTTCCGATGCCGTGCAAACGGCCCAGCGGGCAGCCCAAATGGCGCTCGACGCCAACGAGGATGACTCCGCCGTCCAGATTCGCCACCGGATCAACCTCTACGAAAAGAATCAGCCGTTTCGCCGAGAGAAGTAGCCGCACTAATGGTGGACCAGGCCTCAGCAGGCTCATCGAATGCCCCCGCCAAAGGGCGGTACGACCGGCTACGGGTCGCTGGTACGATGGACAAAGGATGGGCGGGAGAGCTGTGTGAATAAGACGGCGGGCCGAGCGTGAGCGAGCCACATTCAAAGCGATCACGCCGACGGCGGCGCTCGGAACCGGTTGGCGAAGCGGCCGACGCGCCGTGGCGGTCCTCGAGCCGCGACCGTGGGTCGCGCCCCAATCGCGTGCGCCGACGCCGCAGGAAGCCGCGTTGGCTGCGGCGCATGGGGAAGCGATTTCGTCGCTGGGACCGGCGATTGGGGCTGCCGCGAGGACGGTTTCGTTGGCGGTTTTTCCGCAAGACGATGATCGGCTTGGCGGTAGCGCTGGCGGGGGCGTGGTTGTGGCATTGGTTCTGGCTGTCGCGCAGTGCGGACGCCATTTTGAGCAATGCCCGTTTGGCCGCCGCTCAGGATCCGCACAAGGCTGCCGGCCTGTTCGACGCTTATCTGCGAATGTTCCCCGACGATCTGCCGGTGCGGATCGAACGCGCCAGAGCGTTCGACTCGCAGGCCAAGTCACCGAGCGAGAAGCTCCGAGCCATGGAGCTGTATCAAATGGCGTTAGGCGCCAAAACCGAATTGGGGGCGCTCCACACGCGAATGGCACAACTGGAATTTGAACTCGGGCGCGACGACAGGGCGCTCTTGCACGCCGCGGCCGCAATTGAAGCCGAGCCCCATCGGGGCGAAGCGTGGAAGTTCATGGGACTGGCCGAAACCCGCAAATTCGTCCGCGGCGACCGGCCCAACGACACGGCGCCCTTGAACGCCTTGGAAAAGGCCGCCGAGTTGTTGCCCAACGACGTCGAGGTGGCGACCACGCTGGCAGGCGCCCTGCGCCGCGAAGGGACACATTGGTCGGCGCCGGCGATGTTGGAGAAGGCCGATCGGATCATGGACCGACTGATTGGCCTGGACCCACTGAACCCGAGGGGCTGGCTGGCCCGCTACGCCTATCGGGTTACACATCACCTGCCGGACGCGGCCGGCGACCTAGACGAGGCGCTGGCCTACGCCCCGGACAATCTGGAGGTCTTGCTGGCGGCCGGACGCGAAGCCCGCCGTCAGAAGAACCTGGAATTAGCCGAGAACATTTTCGCCCAAGCGGCGACGCTGGCGCCGGAGAGTGGCCGGGCTCATTTGGGGCTGGCGCTGGCGGTGTACGAATCGGGGCGCCGCGAACAGGGCATTGCCGTGGCGCGCAGCGCCCTGAACACGACCCGGCATGACCCCTGGCTGATGGCACAACTTTGCGAATGGTTGGTGGCCGCGCAGCTCTTGGATGAGGCCGACGCGCATCTAGCGATCTTGGCCCAACAGTTGGCGCCGTCCGACGATGCTTTCCCCGAGTCTCAGCAGCGGGGACTGGTGATCACAACGCAGTTCATTCAAGCGCGGTCGCAAATGGCCCGTAATCGACATGCCGAAGCGGTCGAGACGCTTAAACCGTTGGACGGCAAGGCGCAGAGCATCGAGCCGGACGAGTCGTCACCGCTGCGGCTATTGCAAATTCATTACTCGCTGGCCGAGTGCTACGCTGCGCTGGACGAATGGGCGCTGGCGGCCGAACAGTTCGAGGCCGCGGCAGAATTGCAGCCGTTGTCGGCCCTGCATCAGGTCCGGGCGGGCGAGGCCTGGGAAAAAGGACGCCGTCCCGACTTTGCCCTCCGCCGCTTCGAGCGGGCGCTGCAACTTGATCCGAACTTGCCAGACGTGGCTCAACGCGTCCGCCGGCTGAGTGCCGTGTTGCGCGGCGCGCCCCAGGACGACGAATAACGATTCGGAGAAGGCCGTCGCCTGCTCGACGCCCCAGGGGACGTGGAGAAAACGCGTGCGCCGCACTGCCTCACAACTTCGTGAAGACGCCCTGGCGATCTGGTGCGCCGGAGTAGACGCAGTTCGCCCCGAGCGACTGTTGCCACAATGGGTGGCGCGCGACGGAACGCGCCTGGTGATCGGCGACGAGGCGATTCCGCTGGCCGGCGTGCGGCGGATCGTAGTGGTGGGCGCGGGAAAGGCCGGGGCCGGAATGGCGGCGGCATTCGAGCAGACACTGGGCGACGATCTGTGCCAGGAAAAGCAACTCACCGGTTGGGTCAACGTTCCAACCAATTGCGTGCGGCCACTGCGCTGCATTCATCTGCACGCGGCCCGGCCTGCTGGGAGCAACGAACCGACGGCCGAGGGGGTCGCCGGCGCCCAGGAAATCGTGCGGCTAGTGTCACAGGCGCACGCCGACGATCTGGTGGTGTGCCTGCTGTCGGGGGGCGGGTCGGCGCTGTTGCCGCTGCCGGCGCCGGGCGTCACGCTGGCCGACAAGCTGACGATCACCCAGCAGCTCAGCGCCCACGGGGCGAACATCGCCGAACTAAACACCGTTCGCAAGCATCTCAGCGGCATAAAAGGGGGCAAGCTGGCGGAGCAGTGCCGCGCTCGGCGGCTGAGAACGCTGGTCATTTCCGATGTGGCGGGCGATCCGCTCGACATCATCGCCTCGGGTCCGACGGTCGGCGACACCTCGAGCGCGGCAGACGCGCTGGCGATCCTGGAGCGTTTCGCCGACGCCGGGGCGGCGATTCCCGACGCCGCGTTCGATGTGCTCCGTCGCGCGCTCGCGGCGCCACGCCAGGCGACATCTAATTGCGCTCAAGTGACCAATTTGGTCATCGCCAACAATTCGGCCGCGGTCGATGCGGCCGGCCTTGAGGCCGAGCGCCGCGGCTACTCGCACGCCATGCAGTCGGCCCGAAACCTGGAAGGACAGGCTGAGGATGTCGGCCGCCATCTGGCCCGGATGGCGGTCACGATGTTGATGCAGGCCGGCCCGGATTGCCTGATCAGCGGGGGCGAGCCGGTGGTGACGCTAGCGCCGGCCGCGGTCCGCGGCCTGGGGGGCCGAAATCAGCAATTGGCGCTGGCGGCGCTGGAGGAATTGTGCGACATCCGCGGCGACCACGCGGGTCGCCACATGGCGTTGTTGGCTGCCGGCACCGACGGCGAAGACGGTCCCACCGACGCGGCCGGGGCCGTCGTCGATGAGGCGGTGGCCGCGGCGGCACGGGTCTCGGGCCTGGCGGTCGACCAGTACCTGAGGCGTAACGACGCATATCATTTTTTCGCGGCTGTGGACGGGTTGATTCGCACCGGTCCAACGCAAACCAACGTCTGCGATCTGCGAGTGCTGGTCGTTGATCGACTGCCGTAAGGTGGGTGACCACCTCGGTTCGATTTTCCGCGGCGCCGCCGGCAATTTGCACGGCCGCTTGGATCGGGTTCTAATGAGGTCGCAGCGACGGCGGTCACGCTCCGGCGAGGCAAGAAAACAACCCTCTGCCGCCAGCGCGCAGAATTCCATCTGAACAAACTTTGGTGAGCTAGCAAAAAGGTTGCACCGATGAACAAGCGCGTCGTCCCTTGTCCCGATTGTGGCCCCGATCGAAGCGGCGTTAGCCGTCGCGACTTTCTGCTTGCCTCGGGCGCCTTGGCTGTGAGCGCTTCGGCG
>CAYWTU010000126.1:0-8664 GCA_964461275.1 uncultured Pirellulales bacterium
AGGCGTGGCGCTATCGCGGCGCGAAGAACAACCCCTATCAGACCGAGCACGACGATCTGTTCGCCAGCATCCGCAGCGGCTCCCCGCTCAACGAAGGCGAAATGGGCGCCTATAGCACGCTGACCTCGATCATGGGCCGCATGGCCACCTACTGCGGCAAGCCGGTGAGTTGGAAAGAGGCGCTGGCCAGCGAGCTGACCTACGCCCCCAGCGAATACTCTTGGCAGGCCACCCCACCGGTCCCCAGCGTGGCCGTCCCGGGGCAAAGCCGAGCGGTGTAACCAGCCGGCAACCGAGTTTGCGCTTCCCATAGGCGCATCCCTTAGCCCCCCGTCAATGACGGGGGGTTGAGCGCGCCGACAGGGTCATCACATCCCTAAGTTGCAGATGGCCAATGGAATTCCCTCCCGGCAATTCCGACCCCCGGTCACTGACCGGGGGCTAACCAGTTCACGCCTAACTCGATGCAAACTTTGGTGACGCGGCAATGCGTCACCGATTCGTCCAAAACAGGTTCGCGTGTGACGTCCGGCCAACACCTGATTCGAGGTTTCCGTCGTGCCAGCGCAAAATTCATTCATACTCTTCGGCGGTAGAGGCAACGCCGATGAGGCCCGGTTGCGGGAATTTTCGTCGGGAAAAGAACATACGACCCATTGGTCGTGCAACAGCAAGATTCGAAAAGGGGACGAACTGTGGTTCTACATAACTGCCCCTCGGATGGCGATAATTGCAGTTGCGCAGGCGAAGCTTGATGCAAAGGCGGGTGCGGGGGGGTGGTCCTATGGCGTGCGTATCGAGAACGTCCGCATGCTCGATAGTGGCGTCAGCCTCGCTGAGCTCCGCGACGCCTTTCCGGACTGGGGGTGGGCACGACAACCGCAAGCCAAAGTACAACTTACGGCGGAACGACGCATAAGACTGCACAAGCTCGCCTACCGAGCGTCTGAACTGCAGCCAACAAGTCAGAGTGAAGCGCCTGTTCGGATCGCCTTTGGTGATGCCGAACAGAACGCGATCATCGAAAAACGCGCCATTGAAACCATAACGCGAAAATTGCGTGCTGAAGGGTTCCTTGTGGTGTCACGTGAAGCAGAGAGAATTGGCTATGATCTTGACGCAGTAAGGGGGAACGTCGAGCTACATATAGAAGTAAAGGGCACCTCGGGTAGCGATCCGAACTTCATCATTACAAAGAACGAAGTGGAACGTGCGAGGAGTGACAAGAAATACCGATTGGCGATTGTTTGCAACGCTGGCTCGCGTTCGCCTCAACCTGAGCCGTTCCTGCAAGGACGAGATATCGAAGTCTACTACGAACTTTCGCCGCTTGCCTATCAAGCGGTGCTGCGCCAATCAAAGCAGAACTGACGGTACCAAGAATCAGAACTGTCGTACAGGTTGCTCACAGCCCGATAAGGCGTAGGTCACGTCCGTGTCGGAGAATTCTGGAAAGGCGAGGGCAGAAATGCCTGCTTGTTGGCAGGCTTGTTTCATCGCGTTGACACTCCTCGGGTTTGCTTCGGTCTCAAGCTTCTTACTTGCCGACCATCCACTCCCCGACAACACCCTCACTCCCGCCGAAGAGGCCGCCGGATGGCACTTGCTCTTTGACGGCCAGACGCTCGACGGCTGGAGGACCAGCGGTGGGGAGCCCAGCCGGCGGCCGGTTGACCAGGCCGCCCTCAACCCGCATCGCTGCGGCGGGTACATGCTGATTCACGAGCGCACCTGGAGCGACTTTCGCCTGGCCCTCGACTTCAAGATCAGCCCCAGGTGCAATAGCGGCGTTTTCTTCCGCACCTGGCCGCTCACGCCGCGGCCTGGCAAGGACGTGGGGTTCAACGGCCTGGAATTGGCCATCGACGACACCACGACTGCCGGCCTGCACGACTCTGGCGCGATCTACGACCTGTCGCCGCCTACAAAAAACGCCATGCGCCCGGCGGGTCAGTGGAACCATCTGGAGCTGACGGTTGACGACAACTTGATCGTCGTCGAGCTCAACGGCGAGGCGGTCAATCGCCTCGACTTAGACCAGTGGACCGAGCCCAATCGCCGGCCCGACGGCAGCCAGCACAAGTTCGACGTGGTTTATCGCGACCATCCCCGCCGAGGCTACATCGGCCTGCAAGACCACGGCGGCGACTGTTGGTACAAAAACGTCAAGCTTCTGCCGCTGGGGCCCCGGTGAGGCGCAGCGCGGTTTCGGCGCGGCCCGGCTAGTGTTGCTGGGTCAACGAGAAGATCGGCAACATCAGCGCCATGGCAATGCCCCCCACGATCACGCCCATCACGCACATCATGAGCGGCTCGATCAGCGACGTCATCGCCTTGACCGCGTTCTCGACCTCTTTGTCGTACTGCTGGCTGACGCGCTCCAAGACCGTATCCAACTTGCCGGTCTCTTCGCCCGCCGAGATCATCTGAATCAGCGTTCGGGGCAAGAGCGGCGTGCCGGTCAGCGCGGCACAGATGGCGCTGCCTTCGGTCACTTTGTCGGAAACGTGCTTCCAAAGCCGCTGATAGTAGAAGTTGGCGCAGATTTCGCCGCACAACCGCAGGGCGTCGAGCGTGGGGACGCCGGCGGCGAGCATGGTGCCCAACGTGCGAATGCTGCGGCCGATGATCACCTTGCGAATCATCGGGCCGAACAGCGGCAGGTGAATTTTCAGCCCGTCCCACGCTTGCCGACCGCGGGCGGTCATCTTGGCCGCAACCAGCGCCGCGATCGCCAGCGCCACCCCCAAAAGCCACAGATACCAATAGTTCAGCATCGTGTCGGAGATGGTCATCATGATTCGCGTCGGCAGCGGCAAGGCGGCCCCGCGGCGGGCGAACAGCGGTGTGAATTTGGGAAAAATGTACGTCAACAAGAACACGCACACGCCGATCGACAATACCGCCATCACCGCCGGATACATCATGGCGGCTTGAACCTTGCCGCGGGTCTCCATTTCCCGGGTTTGATACTCGGCGATCCGATCGAGCATTTCAGCCAGCGTGCCCGACGACTCGCTAGCCCGCACCAGCGACAGGTAGGTGATGTCGAAGTGCTTGGGGTGTTTGGCCAGGGCCTCGGAAAAGCTCTCACCCGACTCGACCGATTTTCTTAGGTCTTCAAGAACCGTCTTCAAGCTCGGGTTGGCCTCTTGCTCGGCGATTCCGTTGAGAGCCGACGAGAGGGTGATGCCGGTGTCGGTCATCACCGCCAACTGCGTAGTGACGTTGAGCAGTTGGTCCTTGCGGATGCGATGGGGAATGAGCGCCGGCGGAGGTTTGTCGTCGCTGGCCTGGACCCTGGCGGCGTCCTTACGCTTGGCGGCGTCGGCGCCCTTCTTGTCGTGACGGTCGGGCGACCGGCGGCCTCCTTTGCGGACGCCGTGCGCCGCCGCGGGGCTGGCCGCCTGCGATTTCGACTTGGCCGCGTCGTCAGCTAAACGATATTCATCGCTCATGGCGTGCGCCTACCGTGTTATTCCGCTTTGACCAAGGCAGGTTCCGCCCCGCCGGCGTCACCCGCCGCCTGGAGCACCTCTTCGACGGTGGTGATCCCCTCGCGGACTTTGCGGAAACCGTCGCGCTGCAAGGTGACCATTCCATGGGCCAAGGCCGTGCTGCGAATCTTGGACAAACTGGCGCCGTTGATCACCAGCTCGCGCAGCTCGTCGTCCAGCACGAACAGTTCGTGAACGCCGATGCGGCCCGAGTAGCCCGTGTTGCGGCAACGCTTGCAGCCCACGCCCCGGAAGAATTCGATGTCGCCGTGGCCCATTTTCTCCAGGGCCTTGCGGAGGGTTCGCGGCGGGTCGTACGACTGTCGGCACTTGGGGCAAATCCGCCGCACCAACCGCTGGGCCAAGACTCCGTTGAGCGCCGCGCCAATCAAGAACGATTCGACGCCCATGTTGATCAATCGCGTCACGGCCGAGCAGGCGTCGTTCGTGTGCAGCGTGCTGAAGACCAGATGCCCGGTCAGTGCGGCCTGGATCGCGGTGCGAGCGGTTTCCTCGTCGCGAATTTCGCCCACCATGATCACGTCCGGGTCTTGCCGCAACAGCGTACGCAGGGCCCGGGCGAACGTCAGGCCGATCCGCTCCTGCACCTGAAATTGGTTGACCATCGGCAGTTGAAATTCCACCGGGTCTTCCACCGTGCAGATGTTGTTTTCCATGCTGGCGATGGAGTTCAAACAGCCGTACAGCGTGGTCGACTTGCCGCTGCCCGTGGGACCAGTCACCAGCACGATGCCGTTGGGAGCGTGGATTTGGGCCTGTAGTCCCTCCAAAATATCCTCGGCAAAGCCCAGGTCGGCCAGCTTCAGGCTGGCGCTGCGGGTGTCGAGAATACGAATCACCGTCTTTTCGCCGCGCGACATGGGAAAGGTGCTGACGCGAAGGTCGATCGGCCGGCTCTGCAACAAGACGTGCACTCGGCCGTCCTGGGGCAGGCGGCGCTCGCTGATGTCCATGCCGGCCATGATCTTGATGCGGCTGGTGATGGCGTTGAGCAGGTGCGAGGGCACCTCCAGCGACTTGTACAGCGAGCCGTCAATGCGATAGCGAACGCGCGTGCAGCGGTCGGCCGGCTCGATGTGGATGTCGCTGGCCCCCTCCTTAACGGCGTGAAAAATGACGTAGTTGACCAGGCGAATCACCGGAGACTGACCGGCGATTTCCTCGACGTCGCTGATGTCCTCGATGGCCTCTTCAACCAGCGTGACGTCGGCCTGCTCCGTGTCTTCGATGATGTCGTCGATGACAAACACCTTGGAATCGGGCAGACTGGTTTGCACCAGTTTGCGGATGTCCCGGGTGGTGGCCGCCACAAGCTGCACGTCGAGCTGCGTCAGCTCGCGAATCTCGTCCAACAGAAACAGATTCGACGGCTCACTGATCGCCACCGTCAACATGCCGCGGACGGCGAACAACGGTAACGCGAGGTTCTTCTCGATGAAGTCGCGCGGCAGCGTGGCGGCGACCTTGGGGTCGCACATCCGCGGTTCCAGCCGCGCAAACGGCACGTCGTACTCCAGTGCCACGCACTCGAGCACCTGTTCCTCGGTGCAAAGCTCCCGCTCGACCAACCATTCGCCGATGAGCAAGTTGCGGTTGGAGGCGTGCTGCTCGGAAAGGGCGGCGTCGAGCTGCTCTTGCGAGATATAACCGCGCTCGACCAGGTGGTCGCCCAGACGAGCGCGGCGATCATCGAGCATGGACATGGCGCAAGGCGGGTGTTAGCGGTAGCTCTTGACGGCGTCGAGCACGTTGTCGAACACGTCCAGGCTGCGATCCAATCGGGTCAGTTCGAGAATCTTGCGGTTGCAGGGGTTGGTGGTGGCCACTTTCAGGTCGCCGGCTTGACCGCGGAGCGCGTCTTGGATGTCCAACAGCGACGCCAGCCCGGCGCTGCCGAGCGTCTCCACGGCGTCCAAATCCAGCACGACGCGAACCTGCTTAAGATTCAACACGTTGGCGGCGAAGTTCTCGGCATGGTCGGCGCCCAATTCCTCGGGAGCGTGCACTACGGCCACGTTGCCGAACGTTTCGGTTTGCAGTTGCATGGCTGCGCGGCTGGCCTTCTCCCGTCCGAGTTGTTAAACGACCAGGGCCTGTTTGACGACTTGGCCGGTGGCAAGGTAATGGTCGACCATTTGCACCAGCTCCCGAGGACTGAACGGCTTGGTGACCAGCGCCAGTACACCCCATCGGGCGGCCACCTCATCCAGCGTCAGCTCATAGCCCTTGCCCGTGAGCATGAAGATCGGCAGCCCCGCGCAGCCCGCGCTGGCCCGCACGCGTTCGCACAATTGCCCCCCGTTGCAGATGGGCATCTGGAAATCGGTGATCAGCAGGTCGGGAACCTGCCGTTGAATCATTTCCCACGCTTCGTGGCCGTCGCTGGCGCACAGGACCTCGTAGCCCTGCTTGCGGAATTTGATCTCGGCCGCCTTGATGATTTGGACTTCGTCGTCGCACAACAAAATGCTTTTGCACATGGCGTGACCTTGAGAGCGGATGTGGGGGGGGGTTAGGGGATAGGCCCTTAGTGACTGGGACCGGCGCCGGCCATGCTGGCGGTGAACACGCTTCCCTCGCCTAGTCGGCTGGTCAGCGACAACTTCCCGCCGTGCACGTCTTCGATGATTTGTTTGACCAGCGCCAGGCCCAGTCCCGTGCCCGGCGCCATCTCGCTGTTCTTCTTCACACGATAGAACTTCTCGAACACTCTCGCGCAGTCTTCTTCGCTGAGCCCCACCCCCGTGTCCTCCACCTCGAACAGCGCCCGACTGTCTTCGAGTCGGCTGCGGAGCGTGACGCGGCCGCCGTCGGGCGTGTATTTAATCGCGTTGGAGAGCAGGTTGATTGCGGCCTGCAGGAGCATGTCGCGGTCGGCGAAAACGCTCAGATACAACAGGCTCAGGTCGCTGCGAAGTTCGATGCGCTTCTTTTCGGCCGCGGGCTGCATGACCCGCAAGGCCTCCTCCAACAGGTCGTTGAGCGAATGCTGGGCCTTGTTCACCTTGGCTACCCCGGCTTCGATCCGGGCCAAGTTGAGCAGGTTGTCGATCAGCCGCTGCATTCGGTCGGCCTGAGTGTTAATGACGTGCAGGAATTCCTCGCGAGCGGTCTCGTCCTCAGCGTCGCCGTCAACCAGCAACTCCACGTAGGCCTTGATGCTCGCCAGCGGCGCCTTCATTTCGTGGCTGACGGCCGAAACGAACTCGGCGTGGCGGGTTTGCGCTCCGCGCTGCTCGGTCACGTCACGCATGACTACCACGGCGCCCGGGGGCGAGCCGGAATCGAGTCCTGCCGCGTCGGCTGGTTCGGCCGACAACGTGCTGGCTGTGGCGCGATACCAGCGGGCGGTCCCTTGGTCGTCGCAAACCTCGAACTCTTCCGTGCGCGTGGTTGGAATGCGGCGTCGGCGGGTGTCTTTGAGCAACTCGATGAGTTGCTCGCAATGCAATAGCCGCGCCAAGGCCCGGCGTCCGGCTTCTCCTTCGGCAAGTTGCAGGTCGAACAGCCGCTGGGCGCTGGGGTTGGCCAGCACCAACTCATCGTAGTTGTCCACGGCCAACACCGGTTCGTTCAGGCTGTCCAGAATCGAAGTGATTCGATCCTGCTGCACTTTGTAGCGGCGGGTACGCACTTCGAGGGCCGTGCGGCTGTGCTCTAGGTCTTGCAGCCGCTGACAAACGCTCGTCAGCGCCTCGTGGACGCGAGCCAGCAGACCGGCGAGCGGATGCTTGGCCGGCAACGCTGGCGGTTCGGGCGATTGGGCCAGTGGGGGATGAATCTCGGCAACTTGCTCGAGGAAGTTGCGAACCAGGCGCCGTTCGCGCCTCCATCCCCACAGCAACAGCGCCAGAGAGGCCAGCGCCGCCAGCAACGATCCGCCGGCCGCCGCGGCCGCCACGCTTGGCGCCATCGGCCGCAACAGGTTGGCGACCCAACCGGCGCACGAGGCCAGCGCCGTCGCCAAGGCCAGCGCCGCGAGAATCGAATTGGTGCGTAGATCGTTCATGACCGGCCCGTTGCCGGTCAGACCTACCGCGGCGAAACGACGTCCGCGGGAAAAGTGCGCACCGACCGCGCCGCTACCGCGTCGCGGCAGCCCAGCGCCGGTCGAGCCGCCCAGCGGTGGCGAAGTGGCGTTTCGCCTCCTCGCGCCGTCCGAGCTTTTCCAAGGTCTGACCCATCAAAAAGTAGGTCAGACCACAGCGGCTGTCCAATGAAAGTGCCTGCCGCAACGAGACTTGCGCCGCTTCGAGATTGCCCCCTCTATAACATGAATGTCCTAACGTTTGGTGCAGCGCAGCATTGTCGGGAAACCGAGCTACGCCGCGCCGGGCAAGCTCCACCGCCAGTGATGGCTGTGCGGATCGCAACGCTCCCACTGCCGCTCGAATCGCTACCTGCGGATCGCGCGGCGCGGCGACTTGAGATCGTTCGACCAGGTCCAGCGCCAGTACTTCGTCGCGGGCGTCGATGGCATCGAGCGCCGCGAGCAGCAGGGCGTCCGCATCCCCGGCGCCTCCGCTGTGGTCGGCATGGTCGGAAACGTCGGCAGTATCCGCAATGTCTGCCGGGTCGTCATCGTCCACCGCCGCCGCCACCCGCTCGGCCGCCTCTTGCACCTCGGCGTCGTCGGGATAAGCCAGCGCCAGGCGCTGAGCCGTATCCTCGGCCGCTAGCGGGTCATTCTGCCCGAGTTGCAACTCGATCCATAACAGGCCCGCCTGCCGGTGGTCGGGCCTGCGCAAAAGCAGCCTTTGAAGCCCTTGCTCGCAACCGTCGAAGTCGCCTGCCCGATGGCGATTCAAGGCCGCTTGATAATTGGCCTCGTCGCGGCGCTCCTCGAACTCACGAACCAGCTCGGCCCGACGCTGACGGCTGTCCTTGGAGATGGCCGCCACGGCCGATTCAGAGCCGGGAATGGCGGTGCAGCCGATCGCCGCAGCCACCCAAAACAGTCCCAGGCCAAGCGGCAGCAAGCGGCGCGACCGATGCATCACGACCTCGCAGGCTGCGCCAAGGTCTGTCGAGAGCCCGGCACGCCGGGGTCGTGAATCGCGGGCGGACCGCCCGCCTGTCCGTGCTCCAGCTCGTCGTAGATCATTTCGGCCTCGTCGTCGGCCGGTTCGTCGGGCGAGCCGAATGG
>CAYWTU010000127.1:0-8641 GCA_964461275.1 uncultured Pirellulales bacterium
GGAACCAACAGAGGATCGGTCGGGGCGAACATGTTCTCGATGCTGCGATCGAATTCCAACCGCTGCGACGGTCCGTAGGCCAAGCCCGCCAGCAAGAGCCCAATGGCCAAGAGCGGCCAGCGCCAAGCCACCAACTGTCGCGTCATGCGTTCGTCGAACGTCACGTTGAAAACCCCGGGTCAGCGGGACGCCGCGTCGTCATGGTCGTCGATCACCCACATGGTTGAGGCCGCATTGTACAATGAGCGCGTGTCCACGGAACCCGCCAGCCATGACCAACCCCATGACGCCGCCGCCGACCGCCGGTTGCACTTGGCGTTGCTTGCAGCGACGCTGGTTGTCCGAAGCGGCGTCCTGCTCCTAGCAGCCGATTTTTCCGGTCGAGACGCCGACGCTTACCGACAACTGGCCCGCCAGCTTTGGTCCTCCGGACAATATGCACTGGCGGGCCAGCCGACGGCGCTTCGTCCGCCGCTGTATCCGATGCTGCTGGCGCCCACGGAGGCGCTGGGTCGATACGCGAACCTGGGCGTGGGCATCGTCCACGCCGCGCTCGGCGTCGTCACGGTGGCCTTAACGCTGACGGCGGGACGCAGCCTGGGTTTGCGTCGCGGCGCCGTCGTCGCCGCACTAATGGTGCTGTTCGATCCGATCCTGCTCCATCAGTCGCGACTGGTGATGTCCGAAACCGCTGCCGCCGCGTGCGGCGCGTTGGGCATGTGCTCGCTGGCGGTTTACTGGCGTCGTCGTGGCTGGCGCTGGGCGGCCATTTCCGGGGCGTCGCTGGGTCTGGGCGCCGTGTGTCGGCCGGAGTTTTTCCCCTGGGCGCTCGCCGTGCCGGGGGTCATCGCCATATCAAATTCCGGATACTCGACTCGCCGCCGCGCGCTGCGCGATGCGGCGATTGTCCTAGTAGTCGCAGCGCTGCCCGTGGCCGCGTGGACCATACGCAACGCAGCCGTGCTCGGCCGACCCATCTTACTCACCAGCCACGGCGGCTATACGCTGTTGCTGGCCAACAACGAGCTGTTCTACGACTATCTGAACACCGGTGACGGTCGGTTGCCGTGGGACTCGGCGCTATTCGATCGACAATTGGAGCAACTGAAACTTGACGAACGCCCCACCAACGGCGCATGGGACGATTGGTGCTATGAGACCGTGTGGAGGGGCATCCGCGCGCGGCCGCGCGACTTTCTACGCGCAGCCGTCTACCGCGTGAAACGATTCTGGTCGGCCTTGCCCTATCCGCGCAGCCTGGAGGAAAGCAGCAAAGAGCGTGGCCTGCGTTGGGCCATTGCGGTTTGGTATTTGGGGATGTACGTGGCCGTGGTCGTCGGATTGTGGAAATTGGCAGTCCGGGCGATTTCTCCGCCGTGGGTTTTTGGGTTGCTGCTGGTTCTCTGTTTTGCCGGCATTCACTCGTTGTACTGGAGTGACATGCGAATGCGAGCCGCCATCATTCCCGCCCTGGCGATTTGGGCAGGGGCCAGTGGGGATCATCCGAGCGGGCGGCGTCGCCGCGCGTAAGTTGCTAATTGCTAGCGATTTACGGCCGCTTGTACGATCTGAAGTCCCTTGACCTTGTTGCGGCCGCATTTCTATACTCCCGCCCCCTTCGGCGCCGCCCGCGTTCCACCCCCTGGCGGCGCCACGCATCTCGTCACGTTCGATCTTGTCGCCAGACACACATAACTCATGCCCGGGTCAACCCTTGCGCTCGCTTGGCGAGTCGCGCGGAAAGACCTGCGCACGTGCGTGAAGGACGCTGCTCTGCACATTCCATCGGCAGGCTCACCATCGCTGACCCCCGGGTCACGCGCGCGCCATAGGTGCGCGGTGGGCGCTGCGGCTGCGCGCGTGCGGCGCGGCGTTGCCAGCGCCGTCGCGCTGGTCGTCAGTCTGGCGATCACGGAGACCGTTTGGGCCCAAGCCGAACTTCCGGCGCCCGAGCCCAGCGCCACCATCGTCATCTCGGCAGACGCCGGCAACCGGTGGTCGCAGGGGCAGACGGATGTTTGGCTGTTGCAAGGCGACTGCGTGATTACCCAAGGCGACAACCGCGCCAGCGGCCAAGACGCCGTCGTGTGGGTTCGCGAGGAAGGTGAGATCGGCGAGCGCGTCTATCAGGTGACGATCTACTTGGAAGGCGGCGTAGCTTTGGAGTATCGCCGCGAAGAGGGACGCGACCGACTGACCGACGAGCGCTGGCTGGGCGTTTGGCAATCGACCGGCAACTTGGAGGTGCGCGTCCCGAGCCCCGGCGGCGAACCTTCGCCCAAACCGGCGGTGTTCGAACGCGCGCTGGCGATGCGCACCGCCAGCAGAACCAGCGCCATCACCCGCACCGAAGTTCAGCGGTTCGCCATGCAGACCGAACCGGCCGCCTCGGCCGAGCCAACCGAGCTGCCCCCCGGCGCCCGACGGTTGCGGGCCTTTCCCCGCAGCGCTGTGCCGTTTTCGGTCGAATCGTTCCAAAACCAGGCCAGCAACGAATGGGTCACCATCATCGACCGCGGCGTGACGCTGATTGTGGAAGGCGTGCAGGGCGCCGGGCAGATCGACATCTCGGCCGATCGGATCGTCATTTGGCGCTCGGGCGCCGGGCAACTCGACCTCAGCGGCGCGGCGCTCGACGACGCTGGATCGAGGCTGGAAATCTACATGGAAGGCAACCTGGTGTTCCGGCAGGGACAACGGGTCATCTACGCCGACCGGATGTTCTACGACGTCACTACCCAGGTGGGCACGGTATTGTCGGCCGAAGTGCTGTCGCCCGTTCCCAACTTTCAAGGGCTGGTCAAACTCAAGGCCGACCTGATCAAACAGACCGGCCCAGACCGCTTCCTGGCCGAGCGGGCCTATGTGACCACCAGCCGCTTCGCCCGGCCCGGCTATCGCCTGCAATCGGGGCTCATCGAGTACGAAGACATTCAGCGGCCGCTGATCGAGCCCAACAGCGGCTTGGCGCAGCTCGACCCGGAAACGGGCGAGCAATTGTATGACCGAGAGCAGCGCATCACCGGCCGCAACAACGTGCTGTTCCTAAGCCAGTTGCCGGTGTTCTATTGGCCGCGGTTCTCGACCACTTTGGAAGAGCCCACGTTTTACCTTCGCCGCATTCGCTTCAAGAGCGACAAAATCTTCGGCCAGCAGGTGTACACAGATTGGGACGCGTTCCAACTGTTGGGCCTGCGCAACCGGCCGGCCGGGACCGACTTGAACCTCAGCCTCGATTATCTCAGCCAGCGCGGCTTTGGAGTTGGGCCGACGTTACGCTACAGCCGGACCGACTTATTCGGCATCCCCGGCCCGTACACCGGTTTCTTCGACGCCTGGTACATTCACGATGGCGATGACGACAACCTAGGCAGTGATCGCCGCGTGGTTCCCACCGAAGCCGACGACCGCTATCGCCTCGTATGGCGACATCGGCACAAGCTGCCGGGCGACTGGCAGTTGACCGGCGAGTTGGGAAAATCCAGCGACCGCAATTTCCTGGAAACCTACTACGAGAAGGAATGGGACGAGTTCAAGGACCAGAACACGGGCCTGGAACTCAAGCGGCTCCGCGACAACCGCTCGTTGAGCATCTGGGGCGACGTCCGCCTTAACGATTTCCTGAGCACGACCGAATGGTTGCCGCGAGGCGACCACTTCTGGTTGGGCCAGCCCTTATTGGGCGAGTGGCTCACCTGGAGCGAACACACCAGCGTCGGCTATGGCCGAATGCGGGTGGCGGGACCGCCGACCAATCCGGTCGACATTCTCAAGTTCCAGACGTTTCCTTGGGAGGCGACGGTCGACGGCGTGCGGGCGGCCACCCGGCACGAGCTCAGCCTGCCGATCGGCATCGGGCCGGTCAAGGCTGCGGTGTACGGATTGGGCGAAGCGGCCTATTGGGGCGAGGACCTGACGTTCGACGATCTGGCGCGCTTGTACGGCCAGGCGGGCGTGAGGGCCAGCGTCCCAATTTGGAACGCCAATCCGAACGTCGAAAGCGCCTTGTTCAACGTCCACGGCATCGCGCACAAAATGTTGCTGCACGCCGACTTTGGCTACAGTGACGCCAATCAGGATCTGGACGAACTGCCGCTGTACGATGAGTTGGATGACGACAATTTGGAGCAGTTCCGCCGCCGGTTCGCGTTCAACACGTTTGGCGGCGCCGTGCCGGACAGGTTCGACCCCCGGCTGTACGCCTTGCGGTCGGGCCTGGGCGGCAACGTCACCAGCCCCAGCGCCGAAATCGCCGATGACCTGATGGCTTTGCGATTCGGACTCAATCAGCGCTGGCAAACCAAGCGCGGGCTGCCGGAGAATCGCCGGATTATCGATTGGATGGTTCTCGACGCTCGGGCGGTCTATTTCCCGCGGCCCGACCAGGATAACTTCGGCGAGGAGTTCGGCCTGGTGAATTACGACTATCGCTGGCACATCGGCGATCGCTTGACGCTGCTGTCCAGCGGTCTGTACGACTTCTTCGATCAAGGCGGTCGAGTAACAACGGTGGGCGGATTTCTCAACCGTCCGCCGCGCGGCAGCCTGCACGTCGGCTTTCGCTCGCTGGAAGGTCCGATCAAGAGCCAGGTGCTCAGCGCCACCTACAGCTACCGGATGAGCCCCAAGTGGGTCACCTCGCTGGGGACCTCAGTGGACGTAGGCGGCAACGGCAACATTGGCCAGTACGCATCGCTGGCCCGCATTGGCGAATCGCTGCTGCTGGTCGTCGGCTTCAACGTTGACGCCAGCAAGGGCGTGTTTGGAGCGAATTTCTCGATCGAGCCACGGTTCATGCCGCTCTCGCGGCTGGGCCAAATGGTCGGGGCCCGGCTGCCCGTCAGCGGAGCAACGGGACTGGAGTAACCGACCTACGCCGGACAAGCAAGTTGCGGCTCGTTCGGCGCCCCCCGTACATCGGCGCTTGCGACAAGTGCGGACCACCGGGTCGGCCCCGTCCGACGGTGGGCGCCGCTGCATGAAGGGGACGAGCTACGCGAGCGATGCACCGCTGGCCGCCTTCTCCTTGAGATAGTCACAGGGGGCGTAAATCGACCCATGGGCGGCCGACCACTTTGTGAGCTGGTCACATATCTGTTTGGCTCCCAGCGAATCGGCCCATTTCATGATGCCGCCGCGGTAGGCGGGGAACCCCATGCCCATCACGCTGGCCACGTCGATGTCCGACGAGCGGATGGCGATGCCTTCGGCCAGACAGCGACACGCCTCGTTGACCACGCCCAGCAGTACACGCTCGACGATCTCCTGATCGGTGAGGTTCAACGGCGCGGGGTTGCCCGCGTCGGCGCGGGCCTTGGCCACCAAGGCCGCCAGGCTGGGGTCGGGCGCCTCCTTGGCGCCGCCGTCGTAACGATAGTAGCCGAGGCCCGTCTTCTGACCGAAGCGCTTCTCGGCGAACAGGTGGTTGATCAGCGTGGTCTGATAGTTGCGGTCGGCGTAGGCCCGACCCAAGATGTCTCCGGCGAACTTTCCGACATCCACACCGGCCAGGTCGCCCATCCGAAACGGCCCCATCGGCATCCCGAAGTCGTAGACCGCCTTGTCAATGCGGTATGGATCGACTCCGCAATCGACCAACAGCCCGGCCGTCTGTCCGTAGGGGAAGAATATCCGGTTGACCAGAAACCCGACGCAATTGCCCACCGTGACCGGCGTTTTCTTGATCCGCTTAGCCAGCGCGATCACGTTGTTGAGAACCTGCGGGCTGGTGTGCCGGCTGCGGACGATTTCCACCAGCGGCATCACGTGCGCCGGCGAGAAGAAATGCGTGCCCAATATCCGCTCGGCCGCCTTGGTGTTTTGGCCAATCATTTCCAGATCGATCGTCGAGGTGTTCGAGGCCAGGATGCAATCGGGCTTGGTGATCCGTTCCAGATCGGCGAAAACCTGCTGCTTGAGTTCGATGTTTTCGATCACCGCCTCGATCACCATGTCCAGCGCATCGAAGCCGGCGTAGTCGGTCTGGACCGTAAGTCGCGAAATGATGTCTTCGAATTGCCCTTGGCTGAGCCTGCCCTTCTTGACGCGCGACATCAGGTTGCCTTCGATGCGGCCCTTGCCGGCTGCGGCGAATTCCGGATTCACTTCCTTGAGCGTTACCCGCAGGCCCGACTGCAGCAGAGCAGTCGCGATGCCGCTGCCCATGGTGCCGCCGCCCAGCACCGCCACGCGCTCGATGTCGCGCACCGGGAACTTCTGATCGGTGACGCCTGGCACTTTGGCGGCTGTGCGCGGGGCGAAGAACATATGAATCATGGCGCCGGCTTGCGGACTGGCCAGGCACTTGGCGAAGTTCTCCGCCTCGCGCTGCAGCCCCGCCGCGTACCCCTCGACGACGCCGCAGAGAATCGCGTCCACACACAGTTGCTGATGAACTTGATTGCGGGCCTTATCCCCGAGCGCGGCCAGTGCGGCGGCCGCTTGCCGGCGCGATTCATCGTCGGACGACAGCTTGCTGTTGTCTTGCGAGGCGCGAATCGGCTGGCGTTGGCCGGCGATGAGTTTCCGACAGGCCGCGACCGCCGCCGTGCGCAGCTCGGCCGGCTCGACCAATTCCTGCACGATGCCCAGCGCCAGCGCCTCTTTGGCCCGGGCCTCCGCGCTGGTGAGCATCATCTCCGCCGCCTTGGCCACGCCCACAATCCGCGGCAATCGCTGCGTTCCGCCGGCGCCGGGTATGATTCCTAGCGTCAATTCAGGCAACCCCACGCGACACCGCGTGGTCCCCACTCGCCAATGGCCGGACATGGCGGTTTCCAAGCCGCCGCCAAGGGCAAAACCATCGATGGCCATGACCACAAATTTGGCGTTCTGATCGATTTGTTCCAGGGCTTGGGTCAATGCGGGGGCCAGCGGTTTGGACGGCGCCGCGCCGCTCGCTTTGCCCAGCTCACCGATATCGGCGCCGGCAATGAAGTTATCGCCCGAACCAATCATCACGATCCCACGGATAGCCGCGTCGGCATTCGCCTCGGCCAGGCACGAGGCGATGCCTGCCACCACCGAGGCGCTCAACGAGTTTACCGGCGGGGAATCGAGGATGATCAAGCCGACGTCGCCGTCGCGCTCCAATCGAACGAGAGGTTTGGGGGCGGGAGCCGGGTTCGACATGGGATTACCTCTCGCACGATGACGTCGGTTGATGATGGGCGATTGGATCGCCGCATTTCTTGATGAGCTAAGATAAAGGACCACCGGCCAGCCCGCTAGAGTTTGGACCAGGCCGTAGGTTTACAGGTGCGTCTCGCACCGAGAAAATAAAAGGCCGCCAAACAACCAGACAACGGGCCACTAACTCCCGTTGATTTCAGCAAACTGAACGGGTTGTTTGTTGGCCTCAAAATTTCCTCGGCCCAGCGAACGGCCACTTGGCGCACGCAACCATGACCAGCTTTGCCCTCCTTCCGGCGGCCGGTCGTAGCGTACGAATGGGCCGCCCCAAACTGCTGCTGCCGTGGGGTCCGTCAACCGTCATCGAAACGGTCCTGGCGGTGTGGCGTCAGGCGGGCGTCGAGCACGTCGTGGTGGTCGTGCATCCCGACGACCAGCCGCTGGCCGACGCCTGCCGGCGGGCGGGCGCCGAGGCGGTCATGCCGGCAGTTGCTCCGCCCGAAATGAAGGTCTCGATATTGCTAGGACTGGAGTACATCGTGGCCAAGTACAAGCCCCAAGCGTCGGACGTTTGGCTGTTGGCGCCAGCCGACATGCCGCTGCTTACCTCGGCGGTGATCCGGGCGGTGCTGGCGGCGCACGATCCAGCGCACCCGCAGATTCTGATTCCCACGCACGCCGGTCGCCGCGGCCACCCCGTGTTGTTCCCCTGGCCGTTGACGACCGAGGTGTTCCAACTGTCGGCCGACGAAGGCGTCAACGCGCTGGCGCGTCGGCACGGATACCGTGGTGTCGAGTTAGCCGACGGGCAGGCCATCGGCGCCGACATCGACACGCCGGAAGATTACCAGCGATTGCGGCCGCGCTCATAACCGCCGGCGAATGTGGGGCGGGCCGATTCGACAACCGGCCAGCGCCAAATCAATCCGCCGCTGGAGGAGGGATTGCAGACCAAAGCGAACGTGCACAGCACTACGCACCAAGGCGGACGATTTGTCTTGGAACATTTACCAACCCTCGGGCGTGCCCCAAACCCCGCGCGTGATGAGTTCCACCGAGTTGCCGGCCGGGTCGCGAAAGTACAATGAACGTCCCCCCAGCGGCCAGGTGACTTCCTTTTCAATCGCCACGCCGCGCGCAATCAAATGACTGCGCCAGGCGTCGAGCGCGTCCGTGGGAATGCCCAGCGCCACATGGCCGGGGCCAGCGGCGCCATGCGACGGCAACAGGTCGCCTCGAAGCGTGGCCGGCGGATGGAACAGAAGCAACATCCGATCCCCGGCCAAAAAGAACGCATGCCGCCCCGATTCGGCGCCCCACGGCGTCAGGCCCATCACGTCCGTATAAAACGCCGCGCATGCCGCCAGGTCGTCGGCGTATAAAGCGGTTTCAACAATCGTTTCCAACGGCGGCATGGGTGCGCTCCTTGTCCGGCTGCTCGGTAATTCATCCGTTGCCCTAAGAACCTTCTATGAAGGCTTGTTGTTGGTCAAGTGGTTTTGGGAAGCGG
>CAYWTU010000128.1:0-8622 GCA_964461275.1 uncultured Pirellulales bacterium
CAGGGCGGTAGAACTTCGCGATCCGCCATTGACAGCACCGCCCGGCGGTTGCGAACCGTTGCAGCACTCCGACTGCAAGAGGCCAAGTCGCTGGATAAACCAACTCGTGACCGGCTGCTGAAGCGCCAGCCGCTGGCTTGGGACGATTTCAGCGTGCCGCGGGAGATTCTGACGAGCCTCGGCGACGAGGCGCAACTCGATTGGGACGGTCTGGCACAAGTGCCGCACGATCTGTGGGCCGCGGTTCGGACGCCCCCTTTAACCTGGGTGGAGCGTGTTACGCTGACGCTGGCACAATTCGATCTATCGTTTGAACTTGCCGAAGGCGTAGCTCGCGTGGTCCCCATGCCGGCAACCGTGGCCATCGAACGCCGCTACCCGGGAGGCGCCTCCGCCGAGCGCACCGCCGAGAGATTTCGCCAACGCGCGCCCGCGGCCGAGGTTGAACTCCAGGGCGACGCGGTTATCGTACGTGCGCGGGTCGAAGACCACGAGGTTTTGACGGCCAAACGTGGGCCGACGCGCCCGCAGTCGCCATTGGCCGGCGAGCGTCGCTTTCAGTTGCAGTTGAATAACGTACCGCTCAGGCAGGCGCTGGCGGCGCTGGAAAAACGCCTTGAGATATCGTTTACCTTCGACGCAGCCGAGTTGACCGCCGCGGGAGTCGACCTCGAACGTACCGTTTCGGTCCGCGTGCAAGACGCCACACTTGACGAGCTGCTGTCGGCCCTGTTGACCCCGACGGGTTTGACATTTCGCCGTGACGACGGGGCAGCGATTGCGCTCGTCCCCGCCCGCGCGCCGGACGGCCGTTAGGCATGCACCAGTGTGCGGCAGTCGACGCGGCAGTCGACGGTCGGCGCTTCGGCAGGCTAAGGGCCCTGCGTCGCCTTCTCCAACAAGTCTTCGGACAGCCGCTCGATGACGAAGTTTGCCATGACGTCCGACCCCTGTTGACTGGTGTGGGGATCGTGGAGGTTCCACATTTCGTAGACCTCGGCCAACGACCGTCCGCGATAGGTTTCCGTGAAATCCCAGAGTTTCGCTCCGGTGATTTCGCAAAAGCGCTCGTAGTCCCGCGCCGTTTCAGGGGGCATCTGTTGTTTCCAATCAATTAGCGCCTCAACACTTGTCGCATCATACTCTCGTGCTCGAGAGGGAATTGTGAGCAGAAAGACCTGCAAATTTCGTCTTTTGACATACTCCCCAAGGTCGTGAATCAGCGACAAACGATGTGAATCATCGAAGTCGTCACCCTTGGTTAGCAGCGTAGAGAACACCCAGGTCGCGGTTCGGATGTACTGGACTAAGGACAAGTGAAACGGCGACTGCCGACGTCGAACGAGTTCGACATACTGGTCCGAATCGACGATATACATCGCGGGATAGCTAAATCGCTTTGATGCTTGCTCAAGGGTCTGAGGGTAAGTGGCGGGATCCCATGAAGCAGATCGACCACAGGCCAGACGCCGCGAGTTTCGGCTGTCCCAAAAGTGGAACTTGCGGTCGAGGTTGTCGATGAAGCACGCGAATACAATCGCGTCTAGCTCATATTCTTCCCGTTCTAGCAGGTTGTGAACGATGCTCCACCAATTCGCTAGCCCGACGCCGTCGAGACTGAAGTTCAGCAACTCGATGGGCAGGCCTCGCTGCTCACAGATTATTTCGGCCCGATTGGACCAGTTGACCTCCAAGTGCATGGCCGAGGTAAATGAATCGCCGAATACGGCGACACGCTTGACGCCGGGTCGTTCCCGTTGGGGCTGGAAGTCGCGCGTGTCGGGAAATCCATGGCGATTGGCGCGCCGTACAACGTCGCACTCCTGGGATCCATGCCAAACCCCACAAAAACGATGCGGCGTCGGAGCAAACCGGTAACCTGAGATCGGATCGAAGCGAATCGGCTCGGTCTCCGTCCGCTCGAACATCAAATAGAACAAGTTGTCGCCAAATATCCGCTCATACCCGGTGAGTCCCACCTCGGCCACCGTGTAGACGAGCGACAGTGAGAGCCCCATCCACATGAGTTTGCGCATCAAGGATCGTGGCCACTGCCGGCGGTTCGATGCAGGTGGGGCTTCAGGACCGGCTGAGGCCTTATCCATGTCGTGCCGTTCCGCATTCATTTGCGTAAGTTTTGGCGTGCCAACTGTGCTTCACGTGTCACGACATCGTTGCCCGACAGATCCCATAATCCAACGCGTCGGCAATCTGGTCCAATTCCGCCAGTGAGATCGCCAGCGGCGGCATGATCACCAGCGTCGAACCCAGCGGCCGCAACAGCACTCCCCGCTCCCGGGCATAGCGGCAAGCCAGCGCCCCACGCTGCTCTTCCCAAGGATACGGCCGACCGGTCCGCTTGTCTTGCACCAGGTCGAGGCCGGCGATCATGCCACATTGCCGAGGGAGACCCGCGTGCGGCAATCGCGACAGCCGCTGCAAATGTTCTTGCAAGCGCGTGATCTTTTGCGGCAATTTAGCCAGGGTCTGCTCGTCGTCGAAAACCTCGAGCGACGCCAGCGCTACGGCGGCCCCCAGCGGATTGCCGCCGTAGGTGTGGCCGTGAAAAAACGACTTAGACTCGGCGTAGGTTCCCAGAAACGCGGCGAAAATCTCGTTCGTCGCCAACGTTGCCGCCAGCGGCAGGTAGCCCCCGGTGAGCCCCTTGGCCAGGCAAAGCAAATCGGGCGATACGCCCTCCCGCTGGCAGGCGAACATCCTTCCGGTTCGGCCGAAGCCGACCGCCACCTCGTCGGCGATCAACAACACGCCGTACCGCCGCGTCAGCTCGCGCACTCCCTGCAGATAGCCAGGCGGATGGACCAGAATTCCGGCCGCACATTGCACCAGCGGCTCGATCACCATGGCCGCGATCTGCCCGTGATGTTTCTCCAAAACCTGCTCTAGCTCGCTGAGCATGACCTCCAGCGAGGGCTCGCCAGCGCCGGCCACCGCCCAAGGGGTCTTTGGTGCAGCGGCTGAAACCCCTGTGCGAAGCGTGGGAAACAACAACGGCTGGAAGAGCCGATGAAACCGTTCCACCCCCCCCACGCTGACGCTCCCCAGCGTATCGCCGTGATACGCATCGCGCAGCGCTAGGAACAGAGTCCGTGTGGGTTCGGGCCGCGCGCATTGCCGCCAGTACTGAAACGCCATCTTGAGCGCAACCTCAACGGCCGTGGCTCCGTCGTCGGAAAAGAACACGTGCTCCAATCCGGGCGGGCTCAATTCCACCAGTCGCCGGGCCAGTCGGATCGTGGTCGAATTCGAGGCTCCAAGTTGCGTCGTATGGGCCACGCGGTCGAGCTGCTGCCGCACCGCCGCATCGAGCCGGGGATGCCGATGGCCGTGAATGTTGCACCACAGGCTGCTCACACCGTCGATGTACTGGCGGCCGTCGGCGTCGACCAACGTGCAGCCCTGCCCACCCTCGATCAATAGCGGCTCGTACTCGGCCATTTGTGTGAAGGCGTGCCAAACGTGCCGTCGGTCCCAGGCCTCCAGTTCGGCGCGGGAAGGCTGCGGGCCGTCGACCGATTTCGCTTCAGAAGCGGTCATGAGGCGCTCACCACCGCAGCGTCACCGGCGCTCCCACACCCACGCCCAGCATCAGCTTGGCGCTGTCGCCGACGATCGCCAACTCCAGGCAACCCGACGATCCCACCAAGGCGATGAGCGTCATCTCCGGCTGGTCAGAATAAGTGCGAAACAAGCCTCGCGTCTCGTGCTCGTCGCAGAGCACCAAGAGCCGCTCGTCGCTGGGTAGGTCGGCCAACTGGTCGGCTAGGATGTCGGTGATCAAATTGCCGAACGAATCGACACTTGCCACGCGACCTGTGATTTCTCCCGGCACCTTGACAACCTCCGGCCAATCGAGTTCGACCATCTTTTCCAACGGCGGACCCAACCGCGCCGGGTCCAGCCCCAAACTCAAGTGCGCCGCCACCGGCGCCATGATGTCGCGGCCATGAAAGGTGGCCGAAACCTTGGGCAACCAGAACCGCGGCTCTGAGACGGCCGTGATTCTAGAGGGTCGCGCCTGACGGGCCAAGCGACTCCACAGGCCGTTGTCGGGACCGACGCACAGATGCCCGTTCATTTCCGCACACAAGATATTCCGGGCGCCACCTACCCCCGGGTCGACCACGGCCACATGGATCGTCCCTGCAGGAAACCATGGTGTCGCCTCGGCCAATGCCAGCGACCCCTGGCGGATGTCCTGGGGCCCAATGGCGTGGCTGATATCGACCACCGTTGCGGCCGGATTTAGCGACAGGATGACCCCCTTCATCGCCGCCACGTAGGGGCTGCCGTCGCCGAAATCGGTCAGGAGCGTGATGAGCGGCAGATGCACGGGTCGGATCGGCTGGGAAAAAGTGGTCCTGGGATCGAACGGGGTTGGCCACACGATTCAGGATAGTCGCTACAGCCGCACCCGGGCGCGAATTGGCCGACGCTGGTAAGGCGGCGGCTGCGGTCAAAAATTCGCGCCAATCCCCCTTCCGGCCGTCCATTGTTACCGCGTCCTAAGAGTCTTCGGAATCGGCGCAACAACTGGAATTATAACAATTTGCTTGCGTGGAAAGGTGGCCCCGATTAGTCTGAACCAACAGTAGAGGCTGGGCCCTTTCTCCGCCCTCGGGACGGTTGTCCTGGGCGGCGCGGGGGCGTGAAAGACCCCTTCAGCCTGGAACAGAGAAACCACATTAGTAGCCGCGGGGCGCATTGGAGCGCCCTTCTTGTCTCAGCCCGGCGCGGCATGCCGGAACGTGCCGCGCGGATTGTCACAAGGTCTGCCAAGGATGGCTGCCGGAGCGTGCCGGTTGCGCACCGTCCGCCGTGACGTCGTGCCACCTCGCGCCACGGTAATGGCGGCCATGTCGGGCAGTCGCGCGCTGGCGCGCCGTCGTCGCGTCGAAATTCGACCGATGATCCGGCGTCTGGCCCGCTACAACCTGCCGCGGCGTTTCTCGCGGTTCTAGCCGCTGGGCGCATTTCACGCCGCACGAGGAAATCGGGCGCCGCTTCACTGCGAAGCGGCCTCCTGGCCCGCACCGTCCGACTCGCCCACCGTTGCCGGGTCACCTCCGCCAGCGGTCTTGAATCCTACAAGGACTTCTCGCTATGCATCTTCGTCGCCCTTCCCGTGATCGACGCCACGCCTTTCGCCGTCCCCAGCGTCTGCAAGGCGTTCAGGCCTTGGAGCAACGCTGCCTGCTGGCCGCCGACTTGCAAGGAAACGAATTCCGTGTCAACGACTACATCGCCGGCACGCAAAATGTCAACGCCGGATCGATCTCGGCGGCGGCCAGCCTGAACAATGGATTCATCGTCAGCTTCGCCGGCCGCGGCACGGGCGACTTGGAAGGCATCTACACCCAGCGATTCGACGAACAGGGCAACCCCGTTGGAACCGCCGCCCGCGTCAACGATACCGTCCTCGGGCGACAGGATTATCCAAGCGTGGCCAGCGACGCAGCCGGCCAGTACGTGGTGGTTTGGTCCGGCCGCGGCGCCGGTGACCGCGAAGGGGTCTTCGGCCAGCGGTTCGACGCCAACGGTCTAGCGATGGGCGGCGAGTTCCTGGTAAACACGACCACCGGCGGCGAGCAAGAAAAACCGATGGTCGCCATGGCCCCCGATGGACGCTTTGCCGTGGTGTGGACCGGAAACGGTCCCGGCGACAGTAAGGGCGTATTCCTGCAACGATTCCACGCCGATGGCGGCAAAAACGGGGCGGAAATCCGGGTGAACGTCACCACCGCCGGTGACCAACGCGACCCAGCCGTCGGCCTAGCCGATGACGGCCAGTTTGTGGTCACCTGGACCAGCGCCCATCAGGGCGCCGGCGCCGACGTCTTTGCCCGCCGGTTTTTTGCCGACGGTACGCCCGCCACCGGCGAGGTCCAAATCAACACTACGACCACGGGCGACCAAGAACGGGCGCAAGTCGCCATGGCCGGCGGCGGTCAATTCCTTATCGTCTGGCAGAGCGGCCTCACCACCGGCGACGGCGCGCAGATCTCGGGTCAGTTCTTCAACGCCGACGGAACCACCTTGGGCAACGAAATCCAAATCACGCCGGCCAACGGCGAATTCCATGGCTACCCGCAGGTCGCCATGGCCGACAATGGCGTGGCCGTCGTTACCTGGAGCGCACTGGGCACGAGCACCAATCGCTGGGACGTTTTCGCACAGTTTTTCACCGGGCAGGGCGCCGCCGACGGGGCATCGTTCCGCATCAACAGCACGGTCAACGGTGGTCAGCGATTTAGCTCGGTCGCGCTCACCGACACCGGCGAGAGCCTTGCCGCCTGGACCGGCAACGGCCAGGACGACGCCAACGGCGTACATGCCCAGCGGATCGTCGCCGGCGGGTTTGTGAATCAGCCGCCTGTGATCCAGGACATCGCGGACCAGAATCTTTTGGTGGGCCGTGAGTTGCGATTGCAGCCAGTGGCCATCGACCCCGACGGGCCAGTCAACCGGCTCACCTGGCAGTTCGATCCGCTCTCGGATGTCCCGGCCGGAATGCAGATCCATCCCGACACCGGCGTCATCACTTGGATCCCCGGTCAAGGTCAGGTGGGCACGTTCACCCTCAAGGTCTTGGTGACCGATTCGGGCCGGCCGGCGCTGGCCGACTCCGAAACGTTCATGGTTACCGTAGCGCCCGACCTGGCGTTGCCCTCGTTTGTGCTGCCGCAGATTCAAGTCGACGTTCTGGAAGGCGTTGCAACCCAGACCATTGCCAACTTCGCCACGAATATCTTGGGCGTGGGGGGCAACACAAATCCGAATCTGCAATTCATCGTCACATCGCCCGACGGCAGCCTGGCCAATCTGCTGAACGGCCCGCCGATCTTGCAGCCCAACGGCACGCTCATCTTCACTCCCAAGCCAGGCGCCACGGGGACGGCCAATTTTGACGTGGTGCTCCGCGACGGCAGCGTCAGCTCGCTGGCCCAAGCGTTTCGGATCGTCGTTTCGCCGGTCAACACCGCTCCGCAGAACATCGTGCTGTTCGCCCCCAGCGTGCCGGTCGAAGCCGACAAAACGGCGCTGTTCAGCGGCAGCAGTCCGCTGCGGATTCAAGTACAGGACGCGGATGCGGGCATCAGTTTGATCGAAGTGTCGCTGGAATTGCCCGGCACGGGCGGCGGGAGCTTTAGCGTGCCGGCCAGCGTACTGGCGGCGGCAGGTCAGATCGACGGCGCCGCCAACCAACCGGCGCCCAACTTCCAACTCCTCACCGGCGACGGCGTCGACGACACCACGCTGCGAATGCAGGGCTCGGTCAACCAGATCAACTTCGTGCTGAGCAACTTGCAATACAACCCCGCGGCCGGCTTCACCGGCCTCGTGCCGGTCACGATGACCACCAACGACCGCGGCAACACCGGCGCCGGCGGCGCCAAGAGCGACACCACCAACTTCAGCTTCAACGTTCAGCGGATCAATCAGGCCCCGGTCAACGGCCTGCCGGCGCTCCAGCAGGTCATGACCGAGGGGGGCACGCTGCAGTTCAGTCAAGTCAACGGCAATGCAATCACGGTCAGCGACGCCGACGCAGGCGGCGGCAACGTGCAGGTGGACGTCACGGTGCTCGGCGGCATCGGCACGCTGTCGATGCTCAATCCCGGCGCACTGCCGGCCGGCGTGGTTCGCAACGTGGGAACGGGTACGGCCGACACGACGATCCGGCTGACCGGCCCGGTGGCCGGCATCAATGCCGCGCTGGAAGGGTTGACGTTCACCCCGGTGACGGAATTCTTTGGCACGGCACAGTTATCGATCATCACCAACGACCTGGGCAACAGCGGCAGCGGTGGGCCGAAGAGCGACGCCGACACGCTTTCTGTGACCGTCAACGGCGTGAACGATCCGCCGGTGTTGACCGTTCCCGGCGCCCAAACGGTGGACGAGCAAGGTTCGTTGACGTTCAACAACAACAGCATCAGCGTTGCCGACCCCGATGCGCTCAGCAGCCTGATGGAAGTCACATTGTCAACCTCGCAGGGATTGCTCACGCTGGGCAACCCGAGCCTCGTGGCGTTCAATTTTGTCGGCGGGGTGGGGACCGGAACGAACGACGCCATGATGGTCTTCCGCGGCCTAAGACAGAACATCAACGCCGCCTTGAATGGGATGACCTACCGCCCGGCGGCGGCCCTACAAGGAGGCGCGCAGACCAGCGTCCAAATCACCGTCAGCGATTTGGGCAACACCGGCAGCGGCGGCCCGCTGACCGACTCGGAAACGATTTCCATCGCGATCGTGGCGGTCAACGACGCGCCGGTCAACGTCCTGCCCGCTGCGCAGCAAACGAACGAAGACACGCCTCTGAACATCCTGGGGCTGTCGATCAACGACCCCGATTCCGGCGACGACGAACTCACCGTTACCTTGCGCGTCAACAACGGCACGCTCAACGTTCGCACCGACGTCGCGGGCGGACTTGTAGCCGGCGACGTTTCGACCAACGGGACGGGCACGGTGATCCTGTTCGCCACGCGCGCCAGAATCAACGCCACGTTTGCTGATGCCACGGGTCTTCTGTACTCGCCGAACCAGAATTTCAACGGCGCGGAAACGCTGAGCATCACCACCAACGACAACGGC
>CAYWTU010000129.1:0-8605 GCA_964461275.1 uncultured Pirellulales bacterium
GCCAACACCGCCAACAAGGAAGGTAAGCTTGCGAGTGTTGTCGCGATTCCAGAATAGAGAGTCGAGATACTCCTCGTACCGATATGCTGGGTCGTTGAACTCGAAGGTCTCATCGACCTTCCACTCGCGCTCGGAGACATAAAGAGGGGCTTGGTCGCGGGAGAATGTCGGCGCTGCTCGGTCTGGAAGGGGCGAACCCCCAAAGCATTTGTTAATAATGTATTTGAACTCTGGAGATCGGGCGACCGGATTTTTGTGCTCATCGGTTAAGCGGGGATCATCGTCCGGGATCATGGCTGCGAGCAACATTGAAGAGGCTCCAGTTGTATAAGGATGGCAAAGCGCACTCAACAAGGGGGGTAGCCTTTTTCGCAGCGCGCAATCTAGCATACTGCGGTGTTGCTTGCCACAAATGCGTTCCTTGTGTCGTACTTTCTACGGTACGGAGATTTCCGAAATCGCTGGGGTGCCGTCACACTGGGGGGTAAGCCGGTGGTGTGCGAGCGGACTCGGCGTCGCATGGGCGGGACTTAGCCGGCAATGCAGAGTCGATAAGGTAGAAGCATCGCAGTCACTCCCGATTCCTTGAGTTGTGGATTGCCGCCAGGGCTTTTGAGCATACAAGTTGACTTGCCCACGTGGCCTGGAAGCTGTGCATGCAATACATTGCGATGCGCGGAGGTGACCGAGACTCCCGGATGTTCCATTGAACCGCCGAAGATATCAAGTTAGCGGCTAGCGAGCGACGCTTGCTTTGCTAGCGTTTTGTCGTGGCGGGCGCTCTGTGTGGGCGCGAGTAGTCCCTGAATGCGCCTCCTCAAGCAATGTCGATCTTATCGATGCGCAAACTTTCGAGTGACGCCGACGGAGTAATGGTGTCCGCTTCGCCAATCCACATCACTCGCTGCCGCAGGATGCCGGACAAGAGCCGTAAGTTCGGCCGGACCTCGGTGTCGAGGTTCTGGCCCGTGATGCGGACCGCCATGCCGCCGAAGTGCAGCGTGATGCCGTCGGACCGGCTGCAGGAGACGCGGGACAGGGCCGTGTACGGGAACGCCTCCACGTCGCCCGTTTTGAAACGGAACTCCAACATGATGGCCCGTTCGCGGATGCCGCGGAGATAGCCGAACGAACCGAGGTCTTCGGCGGAATCTTCGTCGGTGGAGTACGGCTCGTCGGGCGTGGCTCGGCCGGTCGAGTATCTATCGAGAATACTGTCGGTCACGTTGTCGCTCCTGTCGTTGTTGTTCGTCGTACTGCCGTGCCTGTTCCCAGTGACGGTCCAGGGCCTTCTGGGCCTCGCGGCGGCCGATATCGTTCATAAGCTCGGTGGCCGTGAGCCGTTCATCCGATTGGCTGACCGCCTCCAAAAGCGCCGCCTTGTCGTCGGTGTAGATTGTCGCTCGCTGCTTGCCACGCGAGACTGAGACGTATGCCTGTTCGCGCGACGACGCGGCGAACGAAGCGGTTGACTGGCCGATGAGGACACGATCGACACTGCGCCCTTGGCTGGCGTGCGACGTGACCACGTAGCCATGCGTGAGAAGCCCAAAGTCCTTGGCCACCGTCCAGCCATTGTCGAGCACGATATTGCCTTGGGCGTCGAACCGCTTGATTTCGTAGACGCGGCCATTGAACAGGCGATGCTTGCGATCCGCCGTGTCGCCGTTGTGGGTGATCCGCACCAGGTCGCCCGGCGCGAAGCGGAGCGACGAGGCGTGAAACACTTGAAACCGGCGGGCCTGATCGAGCGGCAAGCCGTCCACGTCATTGACTTCCACGCGCTCGCCTCGCGTAAAACCCTTGCCGTTTTGGTGGAATACGAGCAAGTCGCCCGGGCGATAGTTGATGGCGTCGGTTCGCTCCGCCTCCGTCAAATGCGCGTTGGTCAGCACGCGAAACTCGCGTTCATCACGCGACAATAACTTCTTGTCCTGAAGTTTGTGGCGAATCTCGGCCGTGATGCGGTCTCCTTCGGCGTGAGTCGGTGAAACCACGAGCGCCCGTTTACCTTCCTTGACGCTGGCCACGTAGTCGGCCGCCATCATCGTGTATCGTTCGTCGGCCGGCGCTTCCTTGATCCAGCCCAGCTTGTCGAGCCGCTTGAGGCCGTCGGCCACCCTGCCCTCGGCCAGCGACTTCACGGCCGCCTTGTATTCGCCGGCTTGGCGTTTAATTTCCTTGACCTCAGCCGACACGAGGCCCGCTTCGGTTTCCAACAGCCGCAGCGCCGCGCCCCGCTCGACGCTGCCATGCTGAGCCCGGTCGCCGGTGAGCAGCACCCGGCAATTCTGCTTCTCGGCCAGGGCGAACACGTCGGCCAAAGTTCTGGTCCCCAGTTGTCCCGCCTCGTCGATCCAGAGCAGGTTGCCGGCCACTTGCTGCTGGAGTTTCTCATCGACGAGCAGCCGGGCCACGGTGTGCGGGTTCTCAAACCCGGCCTCACGCAACACGCCTTGGCTCGCTTCGGCCGAAGGGGCAAAGGCGAAGACCTTCGGGCCCGAGTCTTGAATCGTCTCGACCGCCTCTTGCATCAGCGTCGTCTTGCCGACGCCGGCCAGACCTCGCACCAAGAGCACCCGATCGCGCGAGCCCAGAATGTGCCGCACCGCATGCTTCTGGTCGACGTTGAGCCAATCGCGTTTGAACTCGGGAGGCTCGCTGGCAAACGGTCGGCACGTGCCGCGACCGCTACGGGCGAAATCGACGAGGCGCTTTTCTTCGGCCAGCACTTCGCGGGTGGTGACCATTTGGCGACCGTCGCGACGACCCGTGATGAGCTGCGCCCGCTGGGCGGCGTCAAACACGTGTTCGACCTTCGCCTGCCCCACCGACCGCTTGAGGGCCGTGGCCAAGAGTTTTCTTTCGGGCACAACGCTGTTACGCTCGAATTCGTGGCCGATGGCGTACTCGACGCCGCGAGCGGCGGCGGTGGGATCGGTCGGCTCGGCGTCGCCGCCCAGCCGACTGGCAAGGTTTTCGAGCGAGGCGATCTCGTCGGGCGTCATTCGCTCTCGCCAAGCCGTCTCCAATTCCGGCATGGTCATCTGTTTGGCCTTGCGGGAACGGGTCTTGGCCCCCAGCCCGGCCTTGGCGTCTGGGTTCTCGATGCCCAGTTCGCGGGCCTTGTCTTCAATCTGTTGCGTGCGGCGCGAGAATTTCCGCAACAGTGCTTTGTCGAGGCCGCCCAGTTCCCAGCCGTACTTGGTGCGCTCGATCGGCAGCCCCAAATCGCTCAGCTTGTGGGCCAGCCTTGAATGGAACACGGCTTCGTAGAACGGTGCATCGCGCTTCATTTCGCGGAATTGCCCGGCCTTCCAAGCTTGTTCTTCGTCGCTGTAGGTCACGTTCTGCACGAAACAGTGCGCATGTAGGTGCGGATCGGGCACGCCATCCACCGGGCGAGAAGTCAGGTGAATGAATTCGCCCCACACCAGATTGCCCGTCACGCGGTCCTCGTTCTGGCCTCCTTTGCGAACGCGGGCCAGCATCTCGGCTTCCATATCCTGCATCGTGGCGTCCACTGAATCGCGGAAGGCGTCGATAATCCGCTCGTCGCGGGTCACGGCGAAAAGCAAGCTGACTCCCTTCGGGACGTGGAAATTCACGTCGTAGCCGGCCGTGCGTTTGGCCGGCGTGCGGGCCGTCAGTCGGCCGCCCGTGTGCGGATTGCGGTTTTCGCAAAGGGCTTCCCAGTCGGCTTGTCGGATTTCGCCCGAGAGGCCGAGCCGGCGGGCGGCTTCGCCCCGCCAGATGCCGGCGCGTTCCTGGCTTCCCCGCTCGTCGGCGAGGTAGTAGTCGGCGACGGTGTAGTAATTCTTCGCCTGGCCGGTCCCGGTGCTCTGAGTGATGCGCAACATGCCCCATGATACGACCAGAACGCTTGAGGATTCGTTAACGCGACTCGCAGTCACCGTGTGTCACGATTTGGCACGGTCTGGCAAGCGCGTGGAGTTGGTCGTGTCGTCATTTCCCAAGTGTCCTTTCGATTCAGTCGCTTGAGACGGCCTCGCCCTCGCGTCCTTCCTGCTGGCACTTACGAAGCGTCGCCGGCCCCGCAAGCAGAAAATGGCGGCCCCGCCCCATCTTCCGCGCTGCGCTTGTGCAGACGGGGGCCCTCCGAATTTTCAACTTGCTGGGGCGCTGCGCTCCGGCTGGTTCGCTTCGTTGTTCGTTGCCATCAGGCCGCGATGGTCGTGGCCTGAAACTCAATCGAACGAAAGGAACACGTTATGTCGAACACCACCACCAACCCCACGGCCAGCAAAGCCCCGAGCCACGGCGTCTACACGGTCCGCGATCGCGGCGAAGGCAAGAAAGCGATCTGGACTCGTATCGGGTCAGCGTGGCCGCATCAAGATGGCCAGGGTTTTAGCATTCAGCTCGAAGCCCACCCCATCGATGACCGCATTACTCTTCGCATCGACAGCGAGAAGCAGGAGTAACCGCACCGGCATGGCGGGCGCAAGGAAGCGCCCGCCGGCCACAACCCTCAACTGGAAAGGAATCCGACCATGACTCTCGAAGCCAACGAGCGGCTGCATGCCGCCAGAACTGCACCGTCACCAGCCGGTTCGGCCACAGAGCATCGAGCAGCCGCAAGCTGTACCGGACCTCGTTTATTCCTGGCCACGGCGACGTGTGCATGCTATTCGAGCGACCTGAATAACCCATGAATCAAGGAGCAACTACCATGACCGAAATACACTTCATCGATCCAGTTTCAGCCGAACTTGATATCGACGCCGAATTGGCCAAACGCCGCCAAATCGCGGTCACTTGGGGCTTGGGCGACGTGCAATTCATGCGTCCCGAACTGGACGAAGACCAGGCGTGGCAAGTGCTGCAAGCGTGCATGGCCACGCATGACCGCGACTTGGGAATGACCTATCAGTTCATCCTCGGCGTGGCCAACCGATTATTTCCGGTCGATCGGCATGAACGGCCGTAAGGCATCATTCGGCCACAAGTGCGAACGGGGCGGACTCGCCATGACCAGTCTTTCGTTTACTTTCGCAACGTACTGGGGCATTCTTCGCCCATCAACCAACCGTGGAGACCAACGTGACCCAATCGAGCACCCCCTTCGACTATTCGCAACTCACCCCGAAAGAACGCATCCTGCTGGCCCAAGAGCTTTGGGACTCGGCGTTCAACGACCTGCAAGACTTTCCGCTGACCGACGATCAGATGGCCGAGATCGAGCGACGCATGGCGGCCGTGGATGCCGGCCAGATGCCCACGTACCCTTGGGAAGAAGTCAAACAGCGTCTGCGGAACCTCAAATGAGGCAGCCCGTTCGGCTTGTCGCTGAGGCCGAGGCCGATCTCGAGTTGGCGATCTGGACGTACAACGATCGCGTGGCGAACTTGGGCCGCGAGTTTCTCCAGCAGGTCGAAGCCACCTGCGATCGACTGGGCGAGTACCCGGCCATGCACCAGATTCTCCAGTCTCCGATACGCCGTGCCGTGCTGCATCGCTTTCCGTTCATGGTCATCTATCGCACGCTGCCCGACCACGTCGAAGTGCTCGGCGTGTTGCCGTGTCGAGCCGATCCCCAGTCGGTGCTTGAGCGGGCCGCCAAGTTCGCCGGGATTCATTGACCAGCGATGACTCGACCTTGAATGCGACCAGCATTGCCGTGCCGACGTTCCGGCAAAAGTGCTCCGGACTTAGCAGATGCGATTCGCCTGGCTTGTCGCTCCCCTGGCATACCCTTCCGCTTGTTGCCGGCCCGCCCGAGGCCATTCATCGGCACTATGAAGCCGCCGCCATGCCGGTCAAGTTGCCAAGGCCGCTTTCCGCAAGAGCGGAAGCCTTCGGCCTTTCACTTGACCGGCCGCTACCGCTAATGGCCTGGGCGGCTTCCTGGACGTGCCGATGGCCTTGATTGGCGGGGCCAACAACCACGAGGAGAAGACCCATGCATCGCAAGAAGAATCACTTGAATCCCCTGCCCGTCCATCGCAGTCGCGGCGTTCGCAAGCGGATCACTTATCATTCGGCGGTGGAGCGTATCTTCGACGGTTTGGCTGACGACTGCGGTTGGAAGACCCGCTTGCTTCGCCAAGCTGGCGAGCGAGCCATTCGCACCCGACACCATGAGGCCAAGCTGAATCACGAGGCTGATCGAGGCCGTAACCGCCGCCCGGACGTTTATTTCTTGTCACTCGACGCTAAGACGCACGTGTTCTACTCGATTGAGCTTCACGCCGTCGTGATTCGTGGCTATGCGTGGGAACTGGACCACGAGCCACGCGACGACTTCGAGGGTGGCGGTTACTACGGCGACAATGACTGGCATTAGCCGTCCCAAACACGGCCTGACCACGGAGCGGCGCACGAACTGAGCATTCGACGCTGCCTCCTGTATTATCGCCTTTCAATGCAGCGCTCGGGGTCCGCTCCGGCACCTTCCGGCAGCCTGCGCGCGACCCTTCGCCCGCGATGCCGAACACGCGGCGGCGCGAGTGCGCTTGCCGCTCCGCAACCACTGTCGCCCGAAGGCTCCCCCGGCAATCCCTGCCGGCCTGAGAAGGCCCGAAGGCCCCGCCTGGGCCGACTTTTTCCCCGGGAAAAACCCAGAGGTCCGAATCCAGACCCAAGCCAAAAATCACGTCAGACGACTTCCCGATGCTCTGCATCGGCGTAAATGCGATTCCACGGAAGCGCGCAATTGCGCCGAAACGATTCCGCACATTGTCGTAAAACCGCAAATGCGACTTTACGACGTTACGCTCAATAGCCCGATAGGGCCAAGGGCACGGTTCGACCGTCGGCGGGCGCTTGATTCTCTCGACAGCGATTCGCCGGACGGCGTATACTACAAGCATGGAACAGCACGTCGACGCGATCTATGAAGACGGGGTGCTAAAGCCCCTTTCGCCACTCTCGCTGGTCGATCACCAGCGCGTTAGCGTCACCGTACGCCCGCCGCTCGTGGACGAGGAGGACTGGGTTGATCGTGAGTTCCTCGCGGAAGCCGCCGCCGGGGCCGATGAATCGGTGACTCTCGACGAAGTGCGGCAGGCAATGGCGAAGATTCGCGTTCCGCTTGCTGATGCGTTCCGTGAAGAGCGGGACTCGCGCTAGATGCCTGCCTACCTGTTTGACTCCAGTGCCATCGCCAAGCGTTATTGCGCGGAGCCAGGGACGAACCAGGTCGACGCACTTCTCGCCGAGGCGGCGAACCTGTGCCTGATCTCTCGATTGACTGTCGTTGAGATTCATTCGGTGTTCGCCATCAAAGTTCGTCGTGGGGAAATCTCCGATTCAGGCTTTTCGCTGTTGCGAAAGCGATTCCTGGCGGACGGCAAGCAAAGAATCTTCCGGGTGGCAGCCATGACCGCCGCCATCTATCCGGCTGCCGTGCAGTTGCTCCGCACCCACGCGCTCGGCGAATCGCTTCGCACCCTTGATGCCTTGCAATTGGCCGTGGCCCTGGACCTGAAACAGCGCGGGCGGCTCGACTATTTCGTCACTGCCGACAAGAGTCTGGCGTCCGTGGCGACGAAGGCTGGGCTTGCGGTGCTGAATCCGGAAGCAATTTGACGCACGCAGCGCCGTTGGATGCGGTGGTGGTGCGCTCTGGACTACGCCCGTCGTCACCGTAGGCGATGGCGTGCCCGGCACTTTTCGATTGACTCCGCGCCGACATTCGTGCTACTCGTCAAACCAATCGTAAAATCGCAAACACGACGACGACCAGACACCGGAGACCATGCCCAAAGTCATCGCGATCTTGAATCAAAAAGGGGGCGTCGGCAAGACGACGCTGGCCGTTCACATCGCGACGGCCTTGGCCCGCAAGAAACGCAAAGTCTTGCTCTTGGACGCAGACCCGCAGGGGAGCGCTCTGGATTGGGCCGCCGCGCGGCGCAACGAGCCACTGTTTCCCGTCGTGGGCTTGCCCAAAGCCTCGATTCACAAGGAACTGCCGGCGCTGGCCAGCGACTACGAGATCGTCATCATCGACGGCCCCCCGCGCGTCTACGGCGTGGCCAAGTCGGCCTGCGGCGCCAGCGACCTGGTGCTGATCCCGGTGCAGCCGTCGCCCTACGACGTGTGGGCCGCCAAGGAAATCATCGACCTCCTGGCCGAGGCGGAAATCCACCGGCCCAATCTCCGCCGGGCGTTTGTCATCAATCGTAAAATCGTAAATACGGCGATCGGCCGCGACGTGGCCGAGGCGCTTTCCGAGTATCCAACCCCGGTCCTCAAAACGGCCGTTTGCCAACGGGTGGCGTTCGCCGAGACGGCGGCGCAGGGACTCACCGTGTTCGACAACTCGTCGAGCACGGCGGCGCAGGAAATGACTCAGCTTGCCGACGAAGTGGAGGCCATGTTGGTATGAAGCGGGTGGAATTCGGAGCCAAGCGCCCCAGCGCCAATCAAGTCGGCAATATCGACCATTGGGTGCAGGGAGGCGATCCAGCCAAGGGCGAGCCGATGAAGCGGCTCACCATTGACGTGCCGCTCGGCCTGCACAAGCGGATCAAGACGCAGTGCGCCCTCAACAACCAGGTCATGGCCGATGAAATTCGCACTGTGTTGGAACAGCGGTTTCCGGCTTCGCAGAACACGGAGCACGCCGCCTTCCCACTTG
>CAYWTU010000130.1:0-8589 GCA_964461275.1 uncultured Pirellulales bacterium
GGCGTGAACTTGATGGCGTTGGACAACAAATTGTTGAGAATCTGCTGGACCTTGTTCTGGTCCGACCGCATCGCGGGCAGGTCGGGCTCGCAGTCGATTTCGAGGTCGATATTCTTGCGCTCCGTGAGCGGCCGAGCCATGTCGCACTGGGCGGCGATGACGGCTTGCACCTGAAAATCGCTCAGCCGCACCTCGCTGCGCCCGGCTTCGATTTTGGCCAGGTCGAGAATGTCGTTGATCATGTCCAACAGCGCCTTGCCCGAGTTCTTAATGTTCACAACGTAGCGCTTTTGCTTGTCGTCCAGGGCCTGGATGCTGGAAAGCACGTCGCTGAAGCCGATGATGCTGTTGAGCGGCGTACGCAGTTCGTGGCTCATGGTGGCCAAAAAGTCACTCTTAACGCGGTTCATTTCGAACAGCCGCATGTTGAGCTGCGCGAGTTCGTCGACCTTGTGGTCCAATTCGCCGTTGGTCTTGCGGAGTTCGTCCTGGGTGTCGACCAGATGGCGCAACATCCGATTGAAAGCCGTCCCTAGTTCCTCGAATTCGTCGCCGGTGCGGATGTCAGAGCGCGTTTCCACGTTGCCGTCGCGGACCGCGTCGCTGACATCGCGAAGGTGTTTGAGCGGTTTGACGATCACGTAGCGGACGATAATGTAAGCCGCCAACATGGCCAGCGATACGGTGATGAACGCAATCGCTAGGAGCACCGCCCGGTTGCGGTTCAGGTTGGCTTGCGTGGTCTGGTCCGACATGGTGATCTTGACGATGCCCAGCAATTGGCCGACTTCGGCGTGGTCCAACCCCGCCTGGTCGGCCGCGGGCACGGCCGTTGGCGATTGCACGGCCCAAGCGCCGTGGGCCGCCGAGTTCACATGGCAGCGCGTGCAAATGCGCTGGGCGTAGATCGCCTGATAGTAGGCGTATTCCGGTCGATTCTGCGGGCGGCGGTGGTCCCAGTCTTCGGTCTGGGCCTTCTGGCTGCGAAACCTATTCAACAATCGCCATTCCCATTCGTCCTGGGGCATGCCGCGGCCGTCGCGCGGCTCGGGCAAGATGACCGTCCAGTTGTACTGCTCGTTTTGCAGTTGCCGCCCCAAGTTGTCCAACAGCTCGTTCTTGTAGGCCTCATCTTCGCGGACGAAGGTGTCGGACGGCGTCAGAGCGTCGTCGGCCGGTTTGAACTCTTTCCAATGCAGCAGCGCCAAGATGCTCCCCACCAGCACGCGACCCTTCGCCGGGTTCTGTTGATACACCAGCTTCTCGGTTTGCTGGCCGTACCACAAAAAGCTCCCTGTGATGAGCAGAAACAGGCAAGCGCCGAACAGAAAACGGCACTTGCGCTCCAGGCTGGTCTCGCCGAGCACGCGTTTGAACGAGCGATACGACATGCTGGCAACGTCCCATGGTGCGCCGTCGGGGGCCTCGATGCCCGACGGATTCCCCCCTATTTTACGCGGTTTTCCGCGACGGAGCCAAGACCAGATGTGCCCAAGCAGATGAGGCGTTTTCGCGGGCCGGGCGAATCGGGGTTGTCGTCACCGGCCTGGAACAGCATGATGTGCGGCCTTTTCACCCGCAGCGGAGTTGGCTTGGGCTGGACGACCCAAGGCCAGCGCGCGTCACCCACAGCCTACCCTGAGCAACCCATCGTCCCGGACGACAGGCGGGCGTTGGAACGGATTCCAACGCCGGGCCCCGTTCAATCATCGTGCCTGGGGCCGTGTTCGCGCGGTCCCTGCGCCTGCCAGCGCCATCCAAGGAGGGATGACATGCAGTGGGCCGGAATCGTTTGTCTGGCGACGGCGCTGGGCGCCTCGCCTGAGCCTGTGCTGTTGGACTTTTACGCCGATTGGTGTGGGCCGTGCCGCCAGATGCATCCCGTGCTGGATGAATTGGAGCGGCAGGGCTTTACGGTCCAACGGATCAACATCGATCGCGAGCCAGAGCTGGCTCGAAAATTTCGAGTGGACGGGGTGCCGACGTTCGTCGTTGTGGCCAACGGCCGTGAGCGCGGTCGGGCCGTCGGCGTGCAACAGGCCGACGACCTGCGGCGGATGCTCGCAGGCGATGAGTCGTCCGACACTCGCTTTGCCCCAGGGCGTCGCCTGGCGGTCGGCCCATCGCCTGGCCCGCAGCCGGCGCTTCAGCCGCCCCGCGCCGCCGTCGACACGAGCGCGCCTATTCCCGCCGTGGCCGCCGAAGAACCGCTTGATTCCGTCACGGGAGATGGAGATGAATCGTCGCCCCCGTCTGGTTCCGGAGGCAGCGTGCTCGCTCCGCGGTTGTTGGCGGCCACCGTGCGGCTGCACATACAAGACGGCCAAGGCTACTCGCATGGCAGCGGCACGCTCATTGATCAGCGCAGCGGCGAGGCGCTGGTGCTCACCTGCGGCCACGTTTTTCGAGACTCCGAGGGTCGCGGCAAAATCACAGTCGACTTGTTTGGGCCGGGAATGCCTCAGGGACTGACCGGGAGTCTGATTGCATATGACCTGGAGCGCGACCTGGGATTGGTGGCCATACGTCCCGGCCGCAGCGTGATAACCGCTCGTGTAGCGGGAGAGCACACGTTGATTGAACCCGAGGCAGCGGCGATCAGCGCCGGTTGCGACCACGGCGACGAACCGACCGCGCGACGAACGCAGATCACCTCAGTCGACCGTTATCAAGGTCCACCCAACCTGCAAGTGGCCGGCGAGCCGGTGCAAGGCCGCAGTGGCGGCGGACTGTTCAACACGGCGGGGCAGGTGATTGGCGTCTGCAACGCGGCCGATCCGCAGGACGGCGAGGGGTTGTACTCGGCATTGGCGTCGATTCACGCACTGCTCAACTCGGCTCAGTTGGCCTCGCTGTATCGCGCGGACGGTGCGCCGGCGCCGGCCGACACGCTGGCCGACGCCGGCGCCAAACTGCCTCCGCTGGAATTGCCGGCGATGCCCGAGACGATGCCGGCCCCCCAGGCCGCGCGCCCGGCGCGCGACCGCGGCGTTGTACAAGCCTCCGCCACGCTCCCCAGCGACGCCGGCGGCACGCGCGAGGCGCTGCTGGAAACACTAGGTCAACATGGGGGTGACGCCGAGGTGATTTGCCTAGTCCGCTCCAAGTCGCGCCCGCAATCACCCGGCGAGGTGATTGTTCTCGATCGCGCGTCGCCCGAACTCCTCCAGGCCCTTTCGGCCGAGCAAGCGGCACAAGCCAGCGATCCCCCGCCGCGAGGCGGTGTGGCCGCGGCGGCAGCGGCCGTGGGCAATAAACTGCGGCCGGCCGCCTGGCTGCCCAATTTGAATAAGATCAACCCGCTCCACCGCGGGCAGCACGCCGCCGTGCATCAACCGGCCGTCGCGCCGTAATGCGGCTAACTGCCTAACGGCAGCAATCAAACCGCGGTGCGATTGCCAAACCATCGCGGCGCCACCATACTCCCGCGATGCACGACTCCAGTTCTGAATCCGAGCGCACGCGTCAGGCGGCGGACGCCCGCGACGCGGCCGAATTGCGCCGCTTCGGCTACTTGCAGCAACTGCGCCGCTCGATGGGCTGGTTCGCCAGCTTCGCCATCAGCTTCAGCATGATTTCGATCAGCACCGGCATCTTCGCCAATTTTGGGATGGCGCTGGTGCAGGTCGGCCCCGGTTTGCTGTGGTCGTGGTGCCTGGTGGTGGTGGGGCAACTGTTGGTGGCCATCGTGCTGGCCGAGCTGGCGGTCCACTATCCGCTGAGCGGGTACGGCTACCAGTGGGCCTCACGGCTCATCAACCCGCACTTCGGCTTCTTCGTTGGCTGGCTGTTGGTGTTGCAATACGTGACTGGCTTTCCCGGCATCTGTCAGACGTTGGCGATGCAGATCCATGCGGTGTGGGAAAATTGGCTGCACCAAAACTACGGCGCCACGGCGAGCGCGCCGGCGTCCGTCCCGTGGATAACGGTGGGCGTGATGACCGTCACGGCGCTGATTCACTTGTTCGGCATTCGGCTCGCTTCGCTGGTCAACAGCGCCGGCGTGCTGGCGGAAATCGTCGGCTCGCTGCTCATCACCGTCGTGCTCTTGGCAATGTTCGGCGCCAGCCGGCCCGACGCCCTGACGTTCATCCTCGACCACACGAACCACGCCACCGGACTTCCGGCCGGTCTGCCGGCGTTCGCGTTGTCGCTGCTGATGGGGGCCTGGTGCATCACGGGCTTCGAGGCGGCGGCCGACCTGAGCGAAGAGACGCACGACCCGCGCCGCAACGTCCCGCGGGCGGTGCTTTCCTCGCAATTGAGCGCGGGAGTGGGGGGATTTTTGATGCTCTTGGCGTTCGTACTGGCCATTGAGAATCTGCCGGCCTTACAGCAGGCCGCCGCCGATGGAAAGCATCCGCTGGTGGAGATCATCCGCAGCCGGCTCGGCGAGCGTCCGACGGCCGGGCTGATGTTGATCGTGATGTTGGCGGTGTTCAATTGCGGCGTGGCCAGCTTGGCGCACACCTCGCGCCTGTTGTTCGCCTTGGCCCGAGACAACATGCTGCCCGGCTCCGACCTGCTCAAAGCGGTTCATCCCCGTAGTCAAACGCCGGTCAACGCCATTCTGACCGTCTGGATGGCGTCGTCGCTGGTGGTGCTCGCGATGGAAAACTTGCAACTCATCACCTCGGTGGCTACGGTGTCGGGCTATTTAGGCTACGGGATGATGGTGCTCACTTCGCTGTTGGCTCGGCGGGCGCGCGGGCGCCAGGAAGGGTTCCGCTTGAGCAAGCTCAGTACGGCGATCGCCTTGGCGGCGCTGGTCTGGACGGCGGTGGTCGTGCTGGCGCTCACCGTCCCCGAAATTGACGGCGGCCACTTGCCGGTGATCAGCACCGCTGCCGGCCTGGGCTTGGGGCTGCTGGTCTACACCGGCGTGGTCCAGGGCCGCCTGGCCCGCGGCGAGGCAGGTCCGCCGGTGGGACCGGGGTGAGCCGCCGGGCGATGCAACGCAATGCCGCGGCGAATTGCGAATCGACCGTCTCTCAACTGCTTCCCCCGCCGCAGCGGGCCGGGTAGGTTGTCCGCATGTCGAAAACTACTACTGCGCCGTCGCCCGGCGTATCACTGGTTCAATCGCCGCCCACGACCGTCGGCGGAACGCTCCGCCGCCTGGGGCCGGGGCTGATCATTGCCGCCTCGATTGTCGGTTCGGGCGAACTTATTGGCACCACCAAAACCGGCGCCGAGGCCGGTTTTCACCTGCTCTGGCTGATCGTCCTGGGCTGCGTCATCAAGGTCTTCGTGCAAATCGAGTTCGGACGGTACGCAATCGCCAATGGCCGCACCTCGATCGAAGGACTCAACGAGGCCCCCGGGCCGCGGCTGCGGGTCAGTTGGTTGCTGTGGTATTGGGTTCTGATGTTCTCGTTGGGGTTGGGACAATTGGGCGGAATCGTCGGCGGCGTGGGGCAGGCGCTGTCGCTGGTGGCGCCGCTGACCGGCGACGTAAAGCAACGGCTCGAACTGCAAGACGCCCGCAGCCAATTCGATCGCGAGTTCACCGCTCGGCTCGAACGCGCCGGCCTGGCCGACGCGAAGCAGCATCGGGTCGTGTCCGCCGATCCGGAGCAAGTTCCCGCAGCGCAGCGCGAGGTGTGGAACCAAGTGCAGGCCGCCCGCGGCGATTATCCGACCATTCCCGCCGCCCTTGAGTACACCTATGACGATGTCTATTGGAGCGCCATCGTCACGGCTGTGACGGCCGTGATGCTCGTGCTGGGACGTTACGGATTGGTGCAAAATGTCTCGGCGTTCCTCGTGGCGGGCTTTACGGCCGTGACGGTGTTCAACGTGCTGGCGCTGCAATCGCAACCGGAGTGGGCCATCGACGGCCGCGATTTGGCGGTGGGGTTCAGCTTGACGTTGCCGCCGACGCGGGCCGGCGTGTCGCCGCTGGTGACGGCGCTGTCGACTTTCGGCATCATCGGCGTGGGGGCCAGCGAGCTGATCGCCTATCCGTACTGGTGCCTGGAGAAGGGCTACGCGCGGTTCACCGGCCCGCGCAGCGACTCGCCGGCGTGGGCCGAGCGGGCCAACGGTTGGATGCGGGTGATGCGCTGGGACGCCTGGTGCAGCATGTTGATCTACACGTTCGCCACGGTGGCGTTCTATTTGCTGGGGGCGGCCGTGCTGCATCCAGCCGGACTGAACCCCGACGGCAACGGAATGCTTTACACCTTGGTGCAGATGTACGTCCCCGTGTTCGGCGCGTGGGCAGGCCCGCTGTTCTTGTTCGGCGCGTTCGCGGTCTTGTATTCCACTTTTTTTGTGGCCACGGCCGGCAACGCCCGGATGGCGTCCGACGCGTTGGCGGTGTTTCGCGTGATCGACGGCGCCGACGAAAACCGCGGGCGCTGGGTGCGGCGACTGTGCGGTTTGTTTCCGTTCGTGTCGCTGGCGATCTACTTGTATGTAAAAAATCCCGTGACGCTGGTGCTGATCAGCGGCATGGCCCAATCGATCATGCTGCCGATGCTCGGCGGCACGAGTCTGTACTTCCGCTACCGCCGTTGCGACAAGCGAATTCAGCCGGGCAAGTTTTGGGATTTCCTGCTGTGGCTGAGCGTGCTGGGATTGCTCGTGGCGGGCGGCTGGGGTCTGGCGGGGGCGGCGATGAAGATCGCGGCGATGTTGACGGGGTGAGATTGCCGGCGCTGAGGGTCGATGTGAAAATCACGGCGTAGTAAGGAGGATTTGGTGTTTCGGCAAAGGGAGATGTCATGGTTGGCTTGGGTGTGGAGTTGGTGATTTGCGCGAATTGCCGCGACGTCGGCCGTCAATACGCCCCACAAGTTGTGGCTACACAACAGAACATAGACCTTCCCTACGGCCGAGCGTTGCAGGTTGATTTCTCCGAGCGACGTCATGGCGATGGCTCTTATGGCCTCGCTCATCGGTCCTAATCCGCGCCGCGGCAACATGCACGCCCGCCGGCCATTGCCGCCCCCGCGGTTCCGGGCTAGGCTGGGCCGCCGGTCGGCGCGAACGCCCCGCGAGCTTCATGTGTCTGCTAAGTGGCCCCGCATTGAAACTTGAGCGAACGTATCCCTTAGCCCCCGGTCAGTGACCGGGGGTCGGCCCCAACGGACGACGTAAGAACTTCTGCGGGTGCAGTTAGTCGCCGGCCGTTTCCTGCCAGCCCACGCCTACTTTGCCCACCAAAGAATCGGTTATGCCCACCCACGAATCGTTCCCCGTCCAACGCCACGAGATCGCCGCTGTGCCTGTGGTGGAGTTGGCTCGTCAGTTCGGCACCCCTACGTTCGTCTACGACGCGGCCAAGATCATCGAGCGAATCAACGACCTGAAGGCGTTCGACGTAGTGCGTTACGCCCAAAAGGCGTGCTCGAACCTGGCGATCCTCGATCTGGTGCGGCGGCACGGCGTGTTGGTCGACGCGGTCAGCGCCGGCGAACTGCAGCGGGCATTTGCCGCCGGCTATCAGGCCGAGGGCGAGCCGCCGCCCGTGGTCTACACGGCCGACATTTTCGACCGCGAGTCTTTGGAATGGGTTCTCAAAACGGGCGTCCACGTCAATTGCGGCTCGCCCGAAATGATCGACCAGCTTGGCCAGGCCGCGCCTGGACGAAACATCACACTACGAATCAACCCAGGTTTCGGCCACGGCCACAGTCAAAAAACGAACACCGGCGGTGAGCAATCGAAGCACGGCATTTGGCACGAGCAACTGGCGGACTGCTTGCGTCGGGCGGACCACCATGGACTGGGCGTGACCGGAATTCATGTCCACATCGGCTCGGGCACCGATCTGGAGCACCTTTCGCAGGTGGCCAGCGCTTCAGAACGGTTCGCACGTGAGGCGGGGCGCAGCGTGGACACCATCAGCGCCGGCGGCGGTCTTCCCACGCGCTACAAGCAGGCCGACACCTACGTGGACATTGCCAAGTATCACAGCCTGTGGGACGCCGCCCGCAAGCGGATTGAAGACGCTTTTGGACACAAGGTGCGGTTGGAGATCGAACCGGGGCGATACCTGGTCGCCGAAAGCGGCTACTTGGTGGCCGAAGTTCGCGCCGTCAAGCGAATGGGTACGAAGACCTACTATTTGTTGGACGCCGGCTTCAATAACCTGGCGCGGCCGATCCTTTACGGCTCGCAGCATCCCATGTCCGTGGCGCCGGCCGACGGCTCGCTGGCCGACCGCCCCCTGGCCGAAGTCGTCGTCGGAGGCCCGCTGTGTGAGTCGGGCGATATCTTCACCCAGCAGGAAGGGGGCTTCGTCTGCACTCGAGCGCTCCCCACGGCCGGAGTGGGCGATTTTCTTGTAATCGAATGCGCCGGGGCGTACGGATTCGTGATGGGGTCCAACTACAATTCCAAGCCGCTGGCGGCCGAGGTACTTGTTAAGGGTGGCCAGCCCTATCTGGTTCGGCGTCGGCAGTCGTTCGAGGACCTGGTCCAGGGCGAAACGATCCCACCGGCCGAATAAAGTCGTCAGAACGCAGAGCGCAACTCGCTGTCTGAGGCCACTTTAGCGGCCTGCACAACGATGCCGGTCGTGCTATAATTGCGGTATCTGTTGGCTGAAGACCGAATTGTTCTTATCCTGGCCGTCGCCTT
>CAYWTU010000131.1:0-8539 GCA_964461275.1 uncultured Pirellulales bacterium
GTCGATCGCCAAGGCCCGGGCCCCGCCCGACCGCAGTTCGTACAGCGTGCCGCTGGTGCCGCCCAAGGTGGCGGTGCTCACGCCGGCGATGCCGATTCGAGCCTGCTGATTGGAGACTACGTTCGGACCCAACTGGAAGTTGGCGCCACCGCCGGAAACGGTGAAGGTCACGCTCTCGCCGTCGGTCAGACGCGAACTGACGCGGAAGTTCAGGTCCAACGTCGAGGTGTTGATCGAGGCGTCCAGACCCTCGGCCGTGGCGGTCACGCCGTTGACCCGAGCCCGCACGTCGACCCCCGCCTCGCGGCTGCTGCTCGCGCCGGCGCTGTTGTACGTGGTGAAGTTGCTGCCGTTGATCGGTTCAACTTCCACGAACGCCTTGGAGCCGTAGTCGGTCGAGGTCAGGATCAAGTCGTTGGTCGTGGTTCCCGAGGCCACCCGAGCGCTCACGCCGGTCGAGTCCGACACGGTGTTGATTGCCGTGGCGATGCTGTCCAAGGTCGAAGCGGCGCCGAACGTTCGGACTTCGCTTCCCTTGGCGCCGGCGATGCGGACCGTGACGGGGGCCAACAGGGCGGTGCCCGAGTAGGTCAGTTGCGCCTGGCGAGCTTGGGTGTCCACATCGACAGTCACGGAGATAGCGCTTTGCGTGCCGAACGTGGCCTGTTGGATTTCCAGGTTCTGCAGCTTGGCTTCGCTGTATCCGCCCGACGTTGTGGCAGCGGTGCTGCTGGCGGACAGGAACGAGGCGCTGTCCGTCCCCGAGTTAATAGTGGCGGAGAACGTGGCGTCGGCGTTGATGGCGCTGGTGATCTGGGCGGCCGTGCTGACGCCGTCCTCGATCGTGACGTTGAGGATCTTGTTGACCGCGTCGTAGCTGACCGTCTCGCTGCCGGCGGTGCCGCCGCTGCTCAGCCGGATGGTGACGCCGTTGAAGGCGTCGCCCGTGTTGTTGGAGATTAGGCTCAGGCCGCCCGTGCTGCCCGAGACCAGCGAGAACGCGCGACGCACGCTGTCGACCAGGCCGCCAGCGGCACTGGTGCTCACGCCGCCGTTGAACGCGCCCGTGCCGGCGCCCGAAAGAACCACGGCCGAGAACCCGGTGATCTGGGCGTTGATGGCCGAGACGATCTGAGCGCCGGTCGAGGTGCCCGAATCGATCGTCACCGTCAAGACGCCGCCCGACAAGGTGGCCGTTTCGCTGCCCGCGGTCACCACACCCGAGATCAATCGGATGCCGATGTTGCCGGTGGTGCCGATCGACTCCGAGCTGACCCGGATGCTGTCGGTGCCGGCCGTAGCACCGGTGACGATGGCCGAAGCGCTGGTGCCAGAGATGAAGCTGGCGGTAAACGTGCCGGTGCCCACCGCCGCGGTCCGAGCGCTGAATTGACTGCTCTGAGCCACGATGGCGGAGATGATCTGATTGGCGGTGCTGCTGCCGCTTTGAATTTGGACGACGAGCTCGCCGCCGCTGACGCTGACCGCTTCGCTGCCGGCCGTGCCGCCGTCAATGAACTTGACGGTCACGTTTCCGGCCGTGCCGCCGGTGACGGCCGTGATAATGATGTCGCTGTTGGCCGAACCGCCAGAGACCGTGCCGCTGGCGGCCTGCAAGGTCGTCAGAGCGGCGGTGGCGTTGTTCGTGACGTTGCCCGGCGCGGTGTTGATGAAGTCCAAGCTGCCGTCGAGCAGGCGGCGGCCCTGGAACTGCGTGACGCGGGCGATGCGGTCGATTGACTCGAGCGAGGCGTCGACCTGCAACTGATTCGCGGCGATCTGATCGTCGCTCAAGGCGCCGGTGTTGGCCGCCTCCGAGACCAGGCCGCGGATGTCGTTGAGCAACGAGCTAACCTGCCCCAGCGCGCTGTCCGCGGTGCTGATGAGCTGATTTGCACGCTCGCTGTTCGAGATCGCCTTTTGCGTCCCGGTGATGTCGCTGCGCAGCACTTCGCTGGCGATCAAACCGGCCGGGTCGTCCTTGCCGGTGTTGATTCGCAAGCCGGTGCTCAACCGGGTCAACGCCACTTGCAATTGGGCATTGGACCGCGCCAAAGTCTTTTGGGCGACGAGCGAGGGAACGTTGGTGTTAATACGGGTCATGCCAGCCAACCCTCCAATTCAGGAATTTCACCAAGTCCGACCGGTGGCGGGGAGCAATCTTCCGGGCCAACTTGTCCGCGAGCCGCCGCGCTGATTCGTCCGGCGTCGGCTCGCAGCGATATTTGTTGTTTAGTTCGTTTGGGCTCGTATCTGCTCATGAACTAGCGGATGCGGACGAATCGCATCAGCGGGTTCAACCGTCGATCGCCTTCCCCTGCGTTGTCCCAGACCAAGACCCGAGGGCCTTGGCCAGTGGGGCGCCGACAAACGGTCACCCACCGAGTGCGCATCGTACGCCCTCTAGGTCGACTATCGACGATGCAAACTGCGGACTTTAGGCAAACTCTGCCCGCAGTTCTGCTTCGCCCTAGTCGCTCTTCAGATTCGTTCTCGGACGATCGGGCCGGTCTGGTAAAAGGAATCACTAAGATTCTTCGACTATCGATAACGTTTGTCGGAATTACCCCTACACACGCTACGAACGGTCCTGTTTTACCCATTCGACTGATCGCTACCTTTCGCGCGTCTTGCCGAAATTGGCGCCAGCGGCTTGCTGTGCAGCGTCGGGATCGAGCTGCGCCGCGCGCAGGTTTTCTCGTTTGATCGCCTCGTAAACCTCGCGGCGATGGACGGGGATCTCGGCAGGGGCGTTGATGCCCAGACGGACCTTGTCGCCCCGAATATCGACGATCGTGATCTCGATGTTGTCGCCAATCACGATGCTTTCGTCGCGCTGCCGGGACAAAACGAGCATCGTAGGACTCCTTCAGACGACAAGCGACAACGTGGATTGGTGAGGGGGTAGGGAACTTTGCCACGCTATGCCGATTTACGTAGTTCCACTGGCGGCCGGACGGCCACGGCGTATTGCAGTTGTGCGTCGCCGCTGGCGATCACCTGGCGTCCCAGTCGCCGCGGTAGATTCAGCGCCAGGGGGGCCTTAAGGTTCAACGTGACCGCCGAGGGCTGCCGGCTCAATATCGCCAAAACCTGCGCGTCTTCCGGCCGAGCGAGCGCCAGGGGCGCCAACTCCGTGGCGGGCAACCGCAACTGATAGCCCGGCACGAATCGCCATGGGCTGACAACGGCCAGCGCCACCTCGGGCCGATCCATCGATTGCAGCCAACCCAACGACGGATTGCCGCTGTCGGCCAGAAGGGCCCACTGGCAAAGCGATTCGAGCCCGATCAGTCCCTGCGGAAACTGAAGGACGTCGTCGGGAGCGATTTCGAGGTCGCCAAAGCGCAGGGTTTCAAGAACCATCGGACGCGGCCTTCCTTCCGTGGAAATGCCAGAACCCGCCACACAGCTACGCCCAAGCGGTATGTGGCCGGGCGCGGCAAGGCACATAAGCTAGATCGGACCGCGACCTTGGAGCGGCCCAGGAAAAACGAGCTTGCTCGGCGCGAATCTGCTGTGTGCCGCTTCCGAAAATCCCGTTGCCATTGAAAAACCCGCCTACAAGTAATTGAGCAGGGAAAGCTGCGCAATTTGTGCGGTCATCCGCAGCGTTGCTTCATAGGAAGTTTGACGGGCGGTGAATTCGGAAATGGCGGCCGGTAGGTCGGCCTCGATCTCGTTGGACAACACGCTCCTGAGCTCAACCTCTTCATCGTCGGTCCGCGTCAATAGGACGTCCACCGACTGTTGCTGCGCACCCAGGGCGCTGCGGGCGAAATTGACGTCTTCAAGCGCCCCATCCAAGAGTTCGGTCGATCGCTCAATTTCCCGTTGGTCGTTGCTTCGCAGCGCGTCGCGCAAGCGAAACAGGGAGGTAAACACGCCGTTAACCTCCAGTGCTCCAGTGTCGCGGCCGGTGATCGTATGCGTGCCGCCCGAGACGCTGGGGGCGTCGCTGTTGTCTTGGCCCACCGGAACCAGGCCCAGGTCGTTGGCGGCGAAGCTGCCGCCGGCCCTTTCGACCCGAAACGCCGCGGTCGTGGAAATATCGCTGGTCACCAATTCGATGCCATTGCCGCTGGCGGCAAGTTGCGCGGTGACCTTGGAGGTTGTGGTTTGCGGATTGGTCGGGTCATTGTTGATTAGGTTGATAACGTCGGCGATGGTGGCGGCCGACGAAATGTCAATCGACAGCCTCGTGCCGTCTTTACGCTGAATGACAAAGTCGGCCCCGGCGACGTCGTGGACGCCGCGGCCAAAGTTCAGCCCGGACAACTTGGTGTCGTCCGTTAGACTGCGGATGCCCAATTGCGTAGCCGTGAGCCCCCCGTTCTCGCCAACGCTGAAGTCGGCGCCGCTGATTCGCGACCGCAGCCGAATGCCTGAGCCCGACGGATCGAGGTCGGCCGCTACACCCGCGTCGGACAGGTTGAAGGCGTTCAGCAAGTCGTTGAACGTGCTGTTGTCCCCCAGAGTGCTCAGGTCGATCGTGTGCGTCTGGTTGCCGTTGGTGATGCGGACCCCCGACGCATAGTCCAACCGAGCGCCCCGGCCGCGAGTGGTGACGCCGGTGGCCGCGGGATCGATCGCCGTGGCGGTGATCACCCCACTGCCGTTGTTGGCGTGATCGCCACGATCCAAGGTTGCGGTAATCACGCTCGAAGCCTGATTGGCCACGGCTGTAATGACCTGATTGGCGGTGGAAAATCCGCTTTGGATGCGGATGGTCAACGTGCGCGCTACCGAATCATAGAAGACCGTCTCGCCGCCGGCCGTGACGCTGCCGTCGTCCAAGTAATTGATCGAAATGCCGTTGCCCGAGTTGCCCACGGAACTCGCCGTGAACTGCAGGTCGTTGTTCTTGCCGCCGCTGCGGACGACGGCCGATGCCCGTACGCTAAAGGCGTCGCCCAACCGCGTGGTCAGCGACAGGCGAGGGTTTACATCTTCGCCCCCCACCGGTCCCGCTCCGGAACCCGAGGCGGTAAAGATGCCCAAATCGGCGGCGGTCGTGTTGCCCGAGACTTCGGTAATGGTCAGGTTGCCCCCGCCCGTCGAGTCGAGTTCAACGGTGATCCCTTGGTCGGTGTAGCGGGCCGTCAGGATGCGCCCGCTGGGGGGATGGGCTTCCAGCAGGTCGAGCACGTCGCCGACCGTCTCCGCGCCGCTGAGGTCAATCGTGACGGAACTCGAGCCATCGGAAATCTGCACCGAGCCGCGGGCGACCCCGGCGCCGCCATTGAGGTCGACCAATCGCGTGCTGTCGGTAACGGCCGGCATCAGGTCGACGGGCGAACGCGGGTTCAAGTCGCCGCCGACCAGCGGACCCGTGCCGATGGCGGCCGTGTTGTAGATGCCCAACTGTTGGGCCAGTTGGGCGCCGCCGGTGTTGGTGATTTGTAGGTTGCCGCCCCCCGCCGAGTCGAGCGAAATGGTCAGGCCGGTCGAGGTGACCGAAACCGACAGCGTGCGCGTCGCCGGCGGACTGGCTTCGATGAGCCGTTCGACGTCGGCGATGGTCTCGGCGCTGGAAAGATCGATGTCGACGGCGGCGTGGATGCCGTCGTTGATGCGGATCGACCCCAGATCGACGCCCGCCCCGTCGTTCAAGTCGCTGAGCCGGGTGAGGTGCGTGAGGCGCGTGTTCTGTTCGCCGGGCGTGTACGACGCCTGCGACAAACCGCCCAACACGTCCGTCCCCAGAACGTTCGTGGCGATCAGTTGATCGAGGTCCGAGTAGGCGTTCAGATCGCGCTGATTTCCGCTGAAGGTTACCCCGCCACCCGTCGCGGCGCCATACGGCAGCTCTTCGGTCCGCGACCCGGCAAAGATGTATCGCCCGCGAAACCTGCGGTTGCCCACGTCGGTCAATTGGTTGATGGCGGCGTCGATCTGCCGCGCAACGGCTTCGCGCTGCGTATCGCTAGAGACGCTGCCAATGACCGAAAGCGCGTCGCCTTTGATGGAGCGCAGAAGCTCGGAGACGCCGGCGATCGCTGTGTCGGTGGCGGTCAGGTATGACTGCGTGGCACTGAGATTCTCCTTGAACTGCTGCTTTTGATCCAAAATGCGCTGGATTTCGATGGCCCGGCTGGCGGCCTGCGGATCGTCGCTGGGGGAGGTCACCCGGCGACCGGTGGTGATTTGCGATTGCAGCCGCACCAGTCCCGTCTGGTCGGCTTGCAACTGCGACAACAACCGCAACCGGATGAAGGTGTCGCTGACGCGCGAGGTGGGGATGGGGGCGATGAAGGCCATGGGCGAGTTCTGATGCAATGGGCGTTCGACGCGTCGTTACAGGCTCACCAAAGTCTGCAGCAACTCGTCGATCACACTGATGTACTTGGCGCTGGCCTGATAGGTTCGTTGATAGGCCAGTAGTTTGATCGTCTCTTCGTCGATGCTCACTCCGCTGTTGGCGGCCAATTGGCCCTGGATCGACTGCTCGAACGTGCGATGGCCGTCGGCCACGCTCTTGGCCACTGCGGCGCCTTGCGACGCCTCACCCACCATCCGTTCGTACAGATTCAGAATCGAGGCGTTGCTCTGCGAAGACAACTGGCGATTGCCGAAGCCCGCCAAGTCCACCGCGTTCTGCGTATCTTCGCCGATGCCGTTCTTACTGGCGGCGAACTTACGAGGGTCGCCGACGATGACGCTGTTGACTCCCAGGTCTAGCGCCGTCGAGCCGGTGAAAAACGTGTTGACGCCCAGGGCCGCCAAGGCGCCGCTTGTGTCGTCGGCAAAGGCCAATTGCTGGTCGGAGCTCTCGCTGGTCAGTTGCAGGCGCCCGGCCGACGTAATCGTTGCCGAGACGCCGTCGATCGCGTCCAGCGTCGCCGCCAACGAGCTAAGCGTGGTGTCGGTCCCCAGTCCGTCCAGGTCAATTTGCACCCGGGTGCGGCGGGTCTGCCCGGTGTTGGGCGAATAGACCTGAATCTCGAACGAGCCGTTGACCGGCGTAAAGGCCAAGCCCGCGGCGTCCAGCGCTGCGTCCGTGTCGGTCACGGCGTTGACGCTGGTCACATCTTGATAGCCATTCAAACCTTGGCCGGAGCTGAACAGTTTGTTGAACTCGAAGGCCAGGGCGCCGGCAAACGAGTCGAGTGAGTCGAGGAAACTGCCCAACACCTCGTCCCGGCCGGCGATCAATCCCGCCACCTTGCCGCCGACCACGTTGATCTGGGAGCTGGTGTCGGCGACCTGCAAATACGCGGCGCTCAAGTCGGGCGTTGATTCGTAGCCCACGGCCAGCTCGCGGACGATGCCGCCCGCCACCAGGAACTCGCCCTGGCTGATCACATTTACGCTGCCGCCAGTTTCTTCGGTCACCTGCACGTCGATCAATTCGGCCAGCTCGGTGAGCGCCTGTCCACGCTGATCGCGGAGCCCCACCGCGTCATTTCCGCCCGCGCCCGAACCTTCAACCTGGGCGATTTGTACGTTGAGCGTGCCGACCTTCTCCAAGAGGCGGTTGATCTCCTCCACCGAATCGACCACCTGGTCGTTGTAGTTGCCGCGGACGGTGCGGACGCGACTGCTGAGGTTGTTGATGTCCTGAACCAGTGTGCGGCCGCGGAGGGTGGCCAGATTGCGCGCGGCGTCGCTCGTGGGATCGTTGAGAACGTCGTGGATGCTGTTGAAGAAGTTCGACAGCGAGCTGCTCAGGTCGGTGTCGTTCAATTCGCCGATGATGCCTTCCAGCTCGGCAAAAGCTTGTTCTTGTGTTTCGGCGGCGGCCCGGTCGCTGACGGCGTCGCGACTGCGACCCTGCAGGAAGTCGTCGATCTTTTGCACAATGCCCGCCACCCGTACGCCCAGCCCCAGCGTGAGACTGCCGAACTGATAGGTGGGGGCGGTGACAAAGTTGACTTCCTCGCGGATGTAGCCCGGCGTATTGGCGTTGGCGATATTCTGACCGACCACTTGCAGGCCAATTTGCATGGCCTGCAGCGTATTTCCCGCCATTCGAATGGAGCCGAGCAGCGACATGTTTGCGTGGTCTTCCGAAAACCCCTGGGATGTTCAACTTGCCCGCGGTGACTAGGCCGCCTGGTCCACAAGTCCGCCAGACAGCGATCCGGAGTTGTCCTTTCCATAGGTCGGCTGTCGCCGGCCGCCGGTGGCGATGATTTCCAACAGTTGCGACAAATGCAGCAGCGTTCGCTGCACGACCACCCAGTTGGCCAGTCCCTGGTGTTGCAGCAAGCTGGCGCGGGCGCTGGCCCGATCCATTTCGGGCGACAAGTCGCGGCGCAGCTCCGCCGGCAGCGATGCGGCCAGCGCCCGCAGGTTCTCGGCCGGTAAGCCGTCAGCGGCCGCGCGGTGGAGCAATTCTCGCCGGCGCTCTTGGACCGCCTCCAGGCGTACGATCAACTCCGCCTCGCGCAGTTGAATCTCGTCGAGTGCGGCGACCTCGGGTCGGGCCAGCCGCTTGTGCTTCTCCGAGAGCACGGCCAACAGATCGCGCTGCACTTCGGAAAGCATGGCCAACAGGTCGCGCAGCCCCTGATCCCAATGGACCGAGGTGGGCGCC
>CAYWTU010000132.1:0-8514 GCA_964461275.1 uncultured Pirellulales bacterium
CCGGCGGCAAGCCAACAACTTCGACGCCGGCGGTGGCAATCGCGGTCAATCTTCAGACGCCCGGGTCGGCGGGTTTGCGCGCTGGGCCCGGGCCGTTTTCAATACGGCGTAAAACTGAGTAAAGACGGCGTCTTCTTCGCCGTGCGTGGCATGACACTCGTAGCAAGAGGCGGTGGGAAACGGCTTGGCTGGTTGCGGTGGGCCGGTGGTCTTGTAGTACATGAAATAGCCCCAGCCGTCGGGATATCGCTGGCTGTCCTTGACCGAAACCTCCAGCCCGGTGGGCGGATCGGCAAAGTGGCCTCGCTGGCTGATTTCCTTCGCCCCCTGTTTCTGGACCGCCGGATTGTTGGTCACCACGAACACGGTCTGCTCGGGAAATTCACCCGTTTGCACGTAGTGGTCGAACGCTTGCGGCTGAACATAGACGTTGTGAAACATGCCGGGCGAGTCTGGTTTGGGCTTGTCGTCCGAGTAGCTGACACCCACGCTTGTGCCCACCAAGGTCCAACGCTCGTAGCCGTCCGGACGCAGGAGTTGGCCGTCCTTATCGTATTGAGGAAGCGCCATGGCTGGCGGCTCAGCGGCGCTGGTCGCCTGGGCGATCGTCAACGCGGCGCCACACGCCAAGATCAGCAGCAGGTTAGTTCGGAGGAACATCGGCGACAGCTCCCGTCGTATTAGGCCGGCGATCGGCGCCGGCGGCGACCAAGTGCAAAATCACGCCCGCCAAACTACCGTAGATCGCGGGCCGGGAGTAGGGCCGGTCCAGGCCGTCCAGCCACGGCTCGGTGGAAAAAGCAACCAACAGCGTCGCGGGCGCTAATAGCAACAGGCACGACCCTAAGTTTTGCGGCACGCGGCGCCAGCCAGCCCGGCCGGCAAGATACAAACCCGCGACCACGTTCAACAACGACGCCCACAGCAAGTAGATGTGCGTCGAACGAAACAACATTCGCTGTGCGTCGGCCATGCCGCGAAGGTGATCGTGCCAACGGTCCATATACTGGCCGGTGCCAAGGAACGCGGCCACGCCCGCCAGTCCCACGATCAAATGTAGTCGCCGCATGGGGTCATGTTCCGCGTTGAACCAAATGACGCCTCGGATCGTACCGCTTTCGCCACACAGCGTTTGCCAGACCACCAAGGCTGCCCCGAGGTTCGCGCCGCGCGTCACCATTCAATCTGGGCTGGCGGCTGTTTTGTTTCGTTCTGGCGAACTTGGGCGATCCGACCGTCGGCCAGAGAAATCACCCGGTCGGCCATGTTGGCGATGCTTGAATTGTGCGTAATTACCGCGGTGGTGGTTCCCAGCGTGCGGTTGACTCGCTCAATGGCGTCCAGCACCAGAATTCCGGTTTTGATGTCCAAGGCCCCTGTTGGCTCGTCGCACAACAGCACCTTGGGGCGCTTGGCCACGGCCCGGGCGATGGCCACTCGTTGCTGCTCGCCTCCCGAAAGTTGCGAAGGAAAATGGTCCATTCGCTCGCCCAGTCCGACTAGTTTCAAAGCCTCCTCGGGCGTCATGGGGTTGCGAGAAATCTCCGTCACCAAACCGACGTTTTCTCGTGCGGTCAGGCTGGGAATCAAGTTGTAGAACTGAAACACGAACCCAACGTGCTCGCGGCGATATTTGGTCAGCGCGGCGTCGTTGTCGCGGGTCAGGTCGTGTCCCTGGTATTCCACGCTGCCCGAGGTGGGCACGTCCAAGCCGCCGAGGATATTGAGCAGCGTCGATTTTCCGCTGCCCGAGGGCCCCAGCAGGACGACGAATTCTCCTTCGTACAATTGGACATCCACGCCGCGCAAGGCGTGAACCTCGACCTCGCCCATGCGATAGACCTTGGTGATGCCGTGGGCGGAGAAAACGGTCCGCGACGGGGCTTCGGAAGCCGGCAACGAGGCATGCATGGCAACTAACTTCCAACCGCGAAGTGACTGCGGCGGATTATACCACGGCGAAGCCGGGGAGGGCGGACTCCGGCCGGCAAGAAGCGGCCCCTCACGCATAAACGCCCAGCATCGCGGACGGGATGGTGTCCAATCCGCGACCCTGGGCGTTGAAAAGCACTGTGTCGTGCTGGGAGCACGACGTGTGAGACCTTACTTCGGCAGGATCACCGAGTCGAGGACGTGGATCACTCCATTCGAGCAAGCGATGTCCACCTTGGCGACGTTGGCATTGTCGATCTTCACCTTGCCGTCCTTGACCGTGAACTTGACCGATTGTCCCTGCACGGTCTTGGCTTCGGACAGTTTCACTACCTCGGCGGACATGACCTTGCCGGACACCACGTGATAGGTCAGCACGGCCTTCAGTTTCTCCTTGTCTTTAAGTAAGCCGTCGAGGGTTCCTTCGGGCAACTTAGCGAACGCTTCATCGGTCGGGGCGAATACCGTGAACGGACCCTTGCCTTGCAGCGTCTCGACGAGGCCGGCTACGGTGAGCGCTTTCGCCAGAGTTGTGAAGCTGCCGGCGTCTACGGCCGTGGTTACGATGTCCTTCGGTTCGGCTCCGCGGGCCACCGCCCCAAGGGAGAGCGCTGCCAGCGCTGCAAACGTACCAAATGCCTTTAGCGTCTGCATGACGGTTATTCCTTATGTTGAGGCTAAAACTCTGAAACAAAGTGGTCGCTGCACAACACGCCGCGGTCGTGTGGCAGTGTCAGAGTTTAGGCGCCCGGTCAAGTGGCGGACGAATGCGGCTTCGCGCAACGTCTCAGTTCGCGGAACGCCGCAACGGCGTTGCCGGCGCCACCGTTGCCGTTGCAGTTCATCCCTTCAGTCGCGCGGCATACGTCCGCGCCTGCGCGACGATGTCCAGTCCAATCTCGTCGAACAGGGCCTGTCGCAGCTTGGCGGTGACCGGCCCCAGCTTGCCGTCGCCGAGCACCTTGCCGGAGAACGATCGGGCGTGAATCGCGCCGATCGACGTGCTGGTGATAAACATTTCGTCCGCCGTGCGGGCATCGGCAGGCGTGAGATTGCTTTCGGCCGCCGGAATGTCCAATCGCCCGGCCAGCTCTAGAATCATCGTCCGTGTAATGCCCGGCAGCACGTTGCGCGATTGGGGCGTGTGCAGCACGCCGCCGCTGACCAGAAACACATTGCCGCTGGTCCCTTCGGTCAGGTTGCCCTCGGGGTCCAACAGCACCGCCCACGCGGCCGGACTATGGGCCGTCGCTTGCTGGTTGGCCAATTGATAGTGCAACCGGCTGCGAGTCTTCAGTCCCGGGTCGAGAAGTTCTTGGGGCAAAGACTTTTGTCGCGGCACGATCAAATCGACGCCCTGCTCGTACGCGCTCGCCAGCGCCGCCAGCTTTTGCTCCAACGGAAAACAACTGACCAGCACCGTGGGCCGGCGTTCCTCGGGAAGAAACGCATCGAGAAACGCTCCGGCCGGTCCGCGGGAAACATTCTGGATGATGTTCCAGTCGACGTCCGCCGCCGCTGCCGGCAGGTTGCGATCCAACGTTTCCTGACTGACAGACGCCATTTCCGCACGGCTTAACCCGGGATCGATCTTCAGGGCGTCCAACGTGCGATACAGTCGATCGACGTGCTCGCGGAGCTTGAGCGGCCGGTGTCGACAGGTCCGCGTGACCTCATAGGCCATGTCGCCCATGACCAATGCACTGTCGTAGATGGACAGCCGGGCGTCGCTTTCGCGGACGAAACTGCCGTTGAAATAAACGACGCGATGACTCACGGGTGCCGGCGGAATAAGGGAGTGCGGAACAGGCCGATCACGCCCGTCCACAAACCACGGCGCCGCGGAATTCTCCTCACGGTCGCGAGTCTTAGGACGGCGCTGGCCTTAGTAGATACACAGCCCACCCCTGCCACAAGGGGTCGAGTGTGATAGTCGGATGGTTCAGGAAGGCAAACCAGTAGCCGAACGCTTTCGCCGCCAGGCGGCGCCGGCGGCAGCGCCGATGACCCCCATGGGCAGCCCCAACACCGGCAACGCGGTCGTGCAGAACACGGCATCCACTAGGTTTACGCCAATGGGATGTCCCGCCTCGCCGTCGCCGAGAATGCGGCCATCGATTGCATAGCGGTGCATTGCCTCGGGGAGCGAGATGGCGTAAATCAACAGCGTTCCCACTAACACGGCCCAAGCTGCCGCCTGCACGCCGGCCGAAAAAGATCGTTCCCGCGCGGCGCTAATCGCCGCTGCCATAAAGCAAGCGATCTGCGGAGCCAGCAAGAGCCAGATGAATGGCCCAGCCATGGTGTCAATGGTCAGCCGCGACGTAACAAGGTAACCCGACCCCAAGAACAGCGCCGTACCCACGCCGGCATACTGAGCTATTTCGTTGCCGGCCATGCCGCCCGGCGCCGCCAAAGCCAGCCAAAAACAAACTGCCAGGATCACCGCCAGCCGAATCGCCGGACCCAGGGTGAAACTCTCGCTCGATTCTGGGTTCATCTCCAAGAAATACGCCGTCATTCCCACGCACGCGAGAATGCCCACCGCGACCGCCAAGAGCGTCAGCGGTTGTGCTTGCAGAACGCCCGGCGCGTGTCGGCGAGCCACGACGAGCGTGGCTGCCGCGCCGATCAAGCCCAAAAAAGCCAACCCAAACAGCCGCATCTCAGGCGCCGCTGAGGCCAGAATCGGGCCGGCCGCGAAAATTAAGACCAACGTCGCGGCGAACGCAAGCAGCGCGGGAGCGCGGTTGCTTTGGGGTGGGAACAGCGCCGTGCGCACGCAGCCACAGGCGAACCGCCAACGCGCCCAGCCACTTGGCGCCGCAGCCAACTCGGCCTGCATCGCCTTGCCCCAGGGGCGGCGCTCGTCGGGAAGCGCCCCAAGCGCCGTCGTCAGCAATAGTGCTGGACCGTCCATGGTCTCTAGGTCGACGTCTTGTCGCCTGCACCAAGCCCGCCACAGAACGCGTACCGCAAAGACCCACGGGGCGCCGACGATCGACAAGAAAATCGCCGACATCGCGTACTGCTCGGAAAATTCCGGAGCTCCATTGACCAACCACATGCCCCCCCAAAACAACACGAAGCCGGCAATGACCAGCCCGGTAAGCCATCGTTGCACGCGCAAGGGACCATTCATGACGCGCCCTCCCATCGCGGCCGCAGACGCACCGCCCCTGTGGACCCTCGCGCCGCGGAAAGTTCGTTGGCCAGCTTCTTTCCCAGGCCCGTCAGTCGATACAAGTGACGCGGCGGCCGTCCCGGCGGCGGCGTTTTTTCCCAAACCGTTTCCAACAACTGGCGATCCGCCAGCCGAATCAGTATCGGGTACATCGAACCCGCCTGAAGGCCTGTCTCCTGACACAGATCGTAGCCATAGCGCCATGTCGTCGGCGCTTGGGCCAGCGTCAATAGGACGGCTACGGTTTGTTGTGAAGGACGCCTGGTGCGGACCATGTCGTAAAGTCTATCTATATAGATTTATGTCGTCAAGCGGTTTGGCGTCACGCAACGCACGAATTCACTTTACCACTTGCTGATGGTCAAACGAATTGCCAGCGTCTAGGCCGGACACAATTCGACGTGCCCCAGCTTGTCCGGATTGCGGACCGTCCGCAGGGCATGAATCTGGCCGTCGGCGATCTCCGGCACGATCACGTTGGTCGGCCGGCCTTGCTCCATGACCACAACGCCGATCTGGCCGTTCACATTGCACAGCCGAATCTCGCTTGTGGCCGAAATGCCCTTGCGCGACGTACCCAGAACGTACCGTCCCACCGCATCGCGGCCGCGGATGGGGGCCAACGCGGCGGGCACGCGCCCGCCGCCATCGGACCAGGCTACCACGTCCTCGGCCAGCAGCGCGGAAAGCGATTGCACGTCGCCGCTTCCCACCGCCGCTAAGAACGCCTGGGTGATCCGCAGCTGCTCCTCGCGCGAAGCAACCTGACGCACTCGCCCCTCGGCCATGCGCACCTTGGCACGATGAAATAACTGGCGACAGTTGTCCTCGCTCTGCTCGACGATCGCCGCCACTTCGGCGTAGTTGTATTGGAACACCTCGCGCAACAAGAACACCGCCCGCTCGAGCGGCGACAGAGTCTCCAACACCACCAGTAGCGCCAATGAAATCGCTTCGAGCCGTTCGAGCCGCGCGCTAGGTTGGCCCTCGGCGTCGCCCACCAGCGGTTCCGGCAACCACGGCCCCACGTATTCCTCCCGGCGCCTTTTGAGCGTCCGCCAGTGGTCCAGCGCTACGCGCGTTACGGTCGTGACGAGGAACGCCTCGGGCGACTCGACCGTCGACGCGTCGACCCGCTGCCAGCGTAGGAACGCCTCTTGCACCGCGTCGTCGGCGTCGCTGATCGTCCCCAACAGGCGATAGGCGATGCCGAACAGCCGCGGCCGCAGTTGGGTCACTTCGCGCTCAGGCATGGCCGGCCGCTGATCGGTCATCGCTGGTCTCACGCCATGGTCATGTTGGTAGCGACGCCGGCCCGTCGCGGCCGTGTCAGGATTTGCTGCGCAGCACGCCGAGCGCTGGACAGCACCGCGTCGACGAGCATCCCCTCTCGCCCCACCCAGTCGCCGACGCAATACACTCCCGCCGTGCCGCTGACAGCCACATCGAGGCGGCCCGCCAACCCATGGGCGTCCGCGCGCACCTCGGCCGAGACGGCCTGCATTTTCGGCAGAAACCGGCGCACGACCAACTCTTCCCGCCAGCCGGGTTGAATTTCATCAACGAAAGTCTCCAGTTCCGCGGAGAGCGCAGTCGGGTCGGCCTCGTCGTTGGGCCCCAGGTATTTCATGACTTGAACAAGCGCCATGCCTGGCGGAGCCAAAGCCGCGCTGGCCGAGTGTACCGACCCATACAGCGGTCGATCGACGCCCAACACGAACGTGCGGCTGGGCGAGGGCAATCTCTTGAGGCCCAAGTCCAGGCACGCGACCCAAATCGGCCGTGCCGCGGCGAGCGATTGTGCGGCGTTCAGGGCCGAATGCAACCGGCGAGCCGTGGGGGCGTCGGTTGCCAACACCACGTTTTGGGCGTCCCAGGCGGTTCCATCTGAAAGCCTCGCGCGCTTCATGACGCCGTCGCACTCGAGGCATTCTACCGAGGCTTCGGTCTGCAACTCCGCGCCGGCGGCCAGCGCCGCTTGTTGCAACCCGTTGACGAGCGTTTGCCAACCACCATCGAGATACAGCACACCGCTGTGGACCGCCCGCTGAAGCTGCGCAAGCGTCGCCCCGGCGGATGTCGCGGCCGGATCGTTTTCATAGCACGACAAGCGCCCCAGCGCCCGCAGAAAATGCCGCACGACTGGCGATCGCGACTGTTCGTCGACCCAGGATCCCCACGGAACGGAATCGAACTCTGCAGCACGCAGCCTGGGAAGTCTGGCGAATACTCGACCAAAGCCGGCTTTCTCCGCCAACGAGAACAGGCTCGTGACGACCAGCGACCTTGGCCCGACCGGCAGCTTGTGCAGTTGACCGTCGTAGAACGCTAGGCCGTTGCTAGGCGGTTGCTTGGCGGTGTAACGAACGCCCAGTTCGGCGAGCGCTGCCTCGGCCGGCCCGCAACGATACAGGGCGTGGGCGCCCAGGTTCAGGTGAAATCCTTGTTCCTGGCGCGTCGTCGCCCGGCCGCCAATTTGTTTCGACCGCTCGAGAATCGCCACACGACGGCCGCCGCGGGCCAGATACGCCGCCGCGGCCAGGCCCCCCAATCCGCCACCAATCACAATCACGTCACACAGATTTGTGGCCATGAGATCACGCTCCCTGGGGTCAACATGGGTGTTGTTGCTTAAAGGCCGCCAAACAACCTGACATTAGCGCTCTAAAACCCGTTGAGTCCGGTGCACCGAGGAGGCTGCTTTTGGACTCGAAACTCATCCAACACCCAGGACGCCGCGGCAGCCTGATTTGTGACAAAGTAAAAGTGACGCTTTCGCCTGGAGGTGGTCCTACCGACGAAGATGGGACAATCCGTTTGCCGCGGGTGGCTAGATGGCTTGACACGATTTGGGGAGGCGACTTCCCCGTAACGGCGGCGTCCCGCCGCCGACAATTGCCTCGAAGACATCCATTTTAAGCCCTTGGCGGCGAGACACCGCCTCTACGAAATTCCTCCTGGAATCGTGCAGGGCTATTTAGGTTGACGGTTACTCGGCCTTCAATCGCCGCAGCAGTCCGTCCAACAACGCCTCTGCATCGTCGCGGCTGAGGTGCCTCTCATCGCATTGTAGGTGCAGGTGCAACATGCCACCGTAGGTTACCGCCGCCAGGGCCGCCCGGGTGCCGGGTCGGATGGGGGGCACACTGGCTATCCAAACCAGTTCCGATCCACCGACCACTGCGTGGCCGTTTCGCTGTGGGAACCCGAGATTGTGGAATACCACCGACATGTTGCTGAACACGGCCGTGGCAAAAGCGTGGTTGCGGTGCAAGCTCCAACGCAACAGGCCCGGCCACCCGCAGGCGATGCGCACGCCCGCCACGAAGTACAGTCCCAGCCGCCATTTTTTGATCGCCGCCATTTCATCGTGGATGCCCTTCAGCAGTCCGGCCGGA
>CAYWTU010000133.1:0-8502 GCA_964461275.1 uncultured Pirellulales bacterium
TGGAATTGGCTGTAGCCTAGGAGCACCCGCGCACCGGGTGCCTCGCGGCTTTAGATGAAAAGGAACAAGTCTCCCTTAGCTCGCATTCGGCCACGCGCGTTGTGGGCTGGCTTTGCTGCAACGTGGTCGCGGGTGGTGGTGACGGATCGCTACCAACACCCCAAGTGGGTGATTGCCCCGGCCGGTGAAATTATGTACATATATTCACTACGATACAAATGAACACGGAGGTCATACTATGCTCGTCCTGTCGCGACGCGAAAGCCAACGTATCCGGCTGGGTAACCCGATTGTCGTCACGGTCGTCCGAGTGGCGGGCGACAAGGTGCGGCTGGGCATCGAGGCCCCGGCCGACGTTGTGGTTCTCAGGGACGAACTCGAAACGTTCGACAACGGTGGAGAAGGTGGAGTGGAGGTGAGCCTGTCCGCCGCTCAAAGCCCGCCGTCGCTGTCGTAGCGGTTTACCGTGTGAGCTCCAACATCTCGTCGATCTGAAATCTCAGGCTTGCCCAGCGCGGCGAGTTGGGCGCGGTAAACGCCGATTGTTGCACCAGCCGCCAGACATGGGTCATTGCGTACAGCGGCAGCCAAGGGGTTAGGTCGTCGGGCAGCGCCAGCGCTTGCAGGTAGTTTCCGACAGCGCTACGTTCAGTGGGGTACTTGCCCGAGAGCAATTCGCGGAGCGCTTTGCCTCGCGGCTGGAGCCGTCGCCGCATTACGGCGCTGAGGGCCAGGTGGATTGCGTCGCACGTCGGCAACCCCGTTTCATCGGCCAGGTCCCAGTCGAGCACGCCTGTGACTCGCGTTCGGTCGTCGAAGATCACGTTTCCGAGATGAAAGTCGTTGTGGGCCAAGACGCAACACGGAAGCGTGTGCAGCGCGGATTGGGTCCTGTCGGCCAGCGCGGTGCAGGCCGATCCAACGCACAGCGAATGCCGCTCAATGCCTTCGAGGCGAGCCTTCCATAGCACAGTGGCGGCAGTCGCTTCCGGCCGGCGCGTGGCCGTGTGCAGCCGAGTCAGGACATCCATGGCCTGAGAGACCAGCGCGTCGAGCGGCGCTCGAATGCGCCCGCCGCCTGCACCGGCGAGGGCCGATTCGGCGTGAAATGGCAGCCCGTCGCACTCGCCGACGGCAGTTAGTTTTGGGGCGACGATGGTCATGTCCGATCGTTCCGCGAGACGGGTCAACATGCGTTGTTGCGCCGCCTGGACACGTTGAGCCGCCGGACTTAGCGGCATCTTGATGTACAACATGCGTTGTCCGGCGATGTCCCAGGTGGGGACTACGACGGCGTGCGTCTGCCGCACCAAGAGGGCCAAGGGCTGGGCCGGTCCGCCGGCCGCTTGGCGCACGATCCGCTCAACAATCGACGGCACCGGCTCTTGGGGTAAGCTCAACAGGTCGTCATCGCGTTTCGTCGCCGTCACCAGCCAGGCAGGTCCGAAGTTGTGAGCCCAACGATTCTGTGCAACGCGGGCGGCCAGGCGTTTGAGCCGTTGTCGCAACCCCGCTCGATTCAGCGGCAGGAACTGCGAACTCAGCACCTGCCGCACGATGTGGTCTGGAACCGCCGGTGTCTGCCGCGGAAGCGCGTAGCCGGGCCGCAGGTAGTTGGGAGAGAGCAAGCATTCGCCGGACGGGTGCAATCCCGACCGCATGGCCAGGTCTACGAGACTATTCAACGACCAACCTTCGCGGCCGAAATGCGTGCAATCGACGATTGACAGCGGCAGAGCCCAGGCGTTGGGTTCGGTCCAGGCCAGTGTTCCGCCGGTTTTTAGAACCCGCTTGGCCTCCGCTAATATCTGCCGCACGTTGCGGCGGGCCTCAGGGTGTCGATAGATTCCGGTCAGCAGCACGACGTCAAATGTTGCGTCCGGCGCCTTGAATTTTTCTTCGCGCCAGTCGACGGTTTCGACGCCGCGGCCGCCCGAGTCACTGCCCGACGCGTGCCTCGCGTCGTTGCCGCCCGACAACGAGCAAACCGAGAACTGGCCTGGCAGAAAACCGCCGGCCGCAGCTTGCAACCGACTGGGACCGCCCACCAAAACTTCGAGCGCTCGGCAATCGCTCGGCCAAATCGTCCACAACAGCGGCGCCTGCCAGGCGGGGTCGACGCTGCAGACATCCGACGGCGGGTGTTCGTGCTGACCGCCACCAATCACGGCGCCGCCTTTGTGTTGGCCGGCACTCCCAGCATCCTCCGCAACTTGCGCCACATCCTCCCCCAGGAGCGGCTGACGTTTTCCTTAGGAAAGCTGTCGGCGGGCATCGGGCGATTGAGAAACGGACAGAGCTTGTCGAACCCATCGCCGGCCGCTACGTCCAACACCAGCAGGTCGTCCGGCCTACCGGCGAAATATGCCCGGACCGCCTGTTGATGTCGGAGAAAACCGGCCGCAAACTTCTCGCGGTCGAAGACCGTCGTGCCATACAAGCTTTCGATCATCTGTCCGATCCGCGTGCCGGGATCGAGGGGTGCGCGAAAGTGATGCTCGCAACTTTTTAGCCAACTTTCCAGGTCGCGCGTGGATAGCACGAACTTCGAGCCGGGAAATTTCCGGTCCAACTCGCCAAACGCCATGGCCAGTTCGTCGGTCGCGGCGTCCAGGTCGTGAAGCGACTCGGCCTGTTCGGTCAGAAAACGCAGCCCGGAATGTTCCGCCCGAAAACCGAGCGTGCAGAGCGCCGCCGTCAGGCTGGTCGTGCCGGTCTTGGAGAGGCCGATGCCGAAGATTTTCATACAGATCAGTCGGGGGCGAAAGCGGCAAGCCGACGGACGACGGATCATGGTCGCCCGCCTCCGCCATCACCAGTTTAGCCGACTTTTGCCGAACGCGGAGACCGTTGGCCGGCCAAGGCTGGCAGGCCACGAGGTTCCGTGTCAAGATTGAGGGTTCGCGAGTCGCCGATGGGTGAACGTGCGGTCAATCGGTAGGGTTCGCTTGGAAACGAAACTGGAAGGTTCAGCGAGCAGCTTCATGGCGCAGCAATTGGCAGCGGCCGCGGTGGTGATGGCCGCCGGCAAAGGAACGCGGATGCAATCGGACCTGCCGAAGGTCCTGTTTCCGGTACTGGACCGGCCGATGGTGGAATATGTCATCGACACTCTCCAGGCGGCAGGCGTGGGCCGGACGGTCGTCGTGGTGGGATACCGCGCGGATGACGTCCAGGCGCAATTGGCCGGCCGTTCTGGGGTCGGCTTCGCGCTACAGGCCGAGCAGAAGGGGACCGGCCATGCGGTGATGATGTGCCGTGAGGCGTTGGCCGACTTTGACGGTCCGGTGGTGGTGTTGGCGGGCGACTCGCCGATGATTCGCCCCGACTCGCTCAGGAAGTTGCTCGTCGAGTTCGCCAACAGGCGGCCGGCGTGCCTGTTGGGAACCGCCCACAAGGATGATCCACATGGTCTCGGCCGCATCGTCCGTGACGCGGCGGGGAATTTTTCAGGAATCGTCGAAGAGAAAGACGCCACGCCCGAACAGCGCAAAATCACCGAGGTGAACTTGAGCTGTTATGTGTTCGACTGTCGCAGTTTGTTTGCCGCTTTGGAGCAGTTGCGCCCCGATAACGCCCAAGGCGAGTACTATCTGACCGATTGCCCCAAACACCTTTTGGCCGCCGGCAGCCTCGTTCAAGCGCTGCCGGTGCTTCAACCCAGCGAGGCGCTGAGCATCAACAACTTGGACGAACTGGCGGCTGTGGAAGAAGCGATGCGGCAAGGGCTGCATCGGTAAACCGGCCCGCTTGAACACGCGTTTCCCTGCGATCACCTGTATAACGTCGAGTTCCCATGAACGATTTGAAAATCTTCAGCGGCCGCGCCAATCCTGATTTGGGCAAGCGGATTTGCGATTACTTGGGAATTCCGTTGGCCGCGATCAGCATTGGCAATTTCCCGGACGGGGAAATTTCGTGCAAGGTTGACGAGGACGTCCGCGGCCGCGACGTGTTTTTGGTGCAGCCAACCTGCCCGCCGGTCAATGAGCACCTGATGGAGCTGTTGATCATGATTGAAAGCTGCAAGCGGGCCAGCGCGGAACGAGTGACCGCCGTGATTCCGTACTATGGCTACGCCCGCCAGGATCGCAAAGACGCCGGCCGAGTTCCAATCACCGCCAAGCTGGTGGCCAACATCATCACCCGGGCGGGCGCCGATCGGGTGCTGGCCATGGACCTTCACGCCGCGCAGATTCAGGGGTTCTTCGACGTGCCGGTGGACCATCTCTATGCGGCGCCGGTGCTCAACGACTACTTCTTGCAACGGAAAATTCCAGCCGATCAGATCATGGTGGTCAGTCCCGACGAAGGGAGTATCAAGCGGGCGTTGGGCCATTCCAAGCGGCTGGGAGGCAAACTGGCGATCGTGGACAAGCGTCGCCAAAGCGCCGAGGTGACCGAGCAGCGAAACATTATCGGCGGTCCGGTTGAAGGCAAAATCTGCCTGATGTTCGACGACATGATTAGCACGGCCGGCAGCATCTGCGGGGCGGCACGAATCGTCCACGAGTCTGGCGCCAAGGAGATTCATGTGGCCTGCACGCACGCCGTGTTCTGCGGCGGGGCGATCAAGCGGCTGCAAGAGGCGCCCGTCACCAGCGTGGTCATCACCGACACGATCCCACTCAAGCCCGAGCAAAGGATCGAGAAGATCAAGGTTCTGACGGTCGCCAAGATTCTGGGCGAGGCGATCAAGCGCATCCACCGAAATGAGTCGGTGAGCAAGCTGTTCGATTGAGAGGATGGGCCGTTTTCACCGGGCACGCTGAGGTGGTTTGCCCAGCGCGGACGTTGAATTCGGCAGCGGCGTCAATGTTTTCACCGGCCCCCTGACCGGCATCTTTGAGCAATCGTTGATTGGCGTTGCTGGGGTTAATACTGCTAGACCGGTCAGCGTTGCCTGCGCGGGGTCAACGGCAACGCTCTCCTTGCCGGCCGATCTGCAATTTACGACTACCATCGACGGTAACGACGTTACATTGCGGTTCACTGGCAACATCGTCGCCACCGCTTTCGTTCCCGAGCCACATGCCAGCCATTTGCTGATGATTTGCGGCGCCCTAATGGCGCTGTGGCGCCGCGTTAAGCGGTAGCCGTCTCGACTCTAAAGGTTGTTCGCCACCCTCGCCGTAACCTATTTATTTAGAATGGGTTGCAAAGCGAGTGCTGGCTTTGCGCCGGTTCGTTCAACGGCCGCGAAACCATAGCTCTCGACCGGGGTTTAATATAGTTGTGCGGCCGGGCATGGCACCGGGGGCACTGGTCGAAAGTGAACCACCGTCATGGAAACGAACTCGATGAAATCGAAGCACCGCCATTTGCCAGTTGTCCTCGCCCTGGCCGCAGTCCTGACGGCCCAATCCGCCGCAGCCAAAGGCCGCAAGAGCGGCGATGCCGCGGCTCATTTGGACAAGCTCTTGGCCGAACATCGAACTCAGGCCGATCCCAGTGCGTCGCTGGCGACTCAACCGATCGATGATGAGGGTTTCCTGCGGCGGCTGTCGCTCGACCTGTTGGGGCAGACGCCCACCGCCGAGGAGTTGACCAAGTTCGCGCTCGACCCCGATCCCAACAAACGCGGCCGGGTGATCGATCGCTACCTAGCCGACAGCCGCTTCGGCGAGAATTGGGCTCGCTATTGGCGCGACGTGATTCTGTACCGACGCACCGAGGAACGGGCGCTGCAGGCGGCGGGCAGCGCGACCGCGTTCCTCACCCAGCGGCTGAATGACAACGTCGGTTGGCATGAAATCACCAAGGAGTTCTTCACCGCCAAAGGCGATCTAACCGAGAACGGCGCCACGGCCGTCATCGCCTCGCAGTGGGGCGAGACGGTGGACGTGGCTGCGGAGTACGCGCGGATTTTTTTGGGCATTCAGGTTCAGTGCGCCCAGTGTCATGACCACTTGACCGACCGTTGGAAGAGGACGCAATTCCACGAGCTGTCGGCGTTCTTCGCCCGCGTGGCCGTGCGCCGCAATCGCGATGAAGGAGGCAAGGCGCCGAATTTCTCGGCCATTGCCACCGACGATCCCGACGGCGACGGCGTGCCGCTCAAGAACAAGGGCAAGGGGCGCGGTCGGCCCCGCGAACATTACATGCCCGACCTGGACGATCCGAGCGCCAAAGGTACGCTGATGCAGCCGGTGTTTTTTCTCACCGGGCAGAAGCTCGAACCGGGAGCGAGCGACGCCGAGCGGCGGGCGGCGCTGGCCGAGTGGGTCGTGAGTGACGACAACCCTTGGTTCGCCAAGGCGTTTGTGAATCGTGTGTGGGCCGAGCTGACCGGCCGAGGATTCTACGAGCCGATCGACGACCTGGGTCCCGACCGCACGTGCGAAATTCCCAAGGCCATGGATTTTCTGGCCAGTCAGTTCCGCCAGCACGAGTACGACATCAAATGGCTGTACCGCACTATCGCCTCGACAGCGCATTATCAGCGGGCCGAGTCGGCCGGTCAGGCGGCGACGACGGCGCAGCAAACCCTATGCACCTGTACGCAACGGCTGCGGGCCGACCAATTGTTCGACACGCTGACCGCCGCGTTGGATGTGGACGTCGATCGAATCGAAACGGGGGGCTCCGACAAGCGGAAGTTCGGCCTGCGGACGCCGCGCGGGCAGTTCAACCAGGCGTTTGGGTTCGACCCCAGTTCGCCGGACGACGATGTGCAGTTGAGCATCCCGCAGGCGCTGTTGCTCATGAACTCTCCGCAGCTTGCCGCCGCCATGAGCGGAAAGCGCCCGACCGGATTGAAGCAGCTCTTGGAAACGACCACGGACGATCAGGCCGTGGTGGAGGAGTTGTACCTGCGCTGTTTGGGGCGCGAGCCACGCGACAGCGAGACGGCGACCTGTCTGTCGTACCTGCGCGAGGTGGGCAACCGGACCGAGGCGTTTGAGGATATTCTTTGGTCGCTGGTGAATTCCACGGAACTGTTGTATCGCAACTGAGCCTTAGTCTTTGAACTTCCATTTGTCCGCCTTGCCCATCCGGAGTTTCACATGAACTGGTTTCGACATACGCACGTGACGCTGGGCGGGCAACAGGTTGTCGGCCGACGCGATTTTCTCAAGGGCATCTCGGCCGCCGCCGTGGCGTCGGGGTCGCTAAGTTGGACCGACCTGATGCGGGTCAAGGCCGACGAGCTGCGCAGCCAGGGGATGAGCTGCATTTTGCTTTGGATGCAGGGCGGCCCTAGCCAGTTCGAGACGTTCAGCCCCAAACCCAATCACGAGAACGGCGGCGAAATCGAGGCCATCTCGACCAACGTTCCCGGCGTGGAGGTGTCGGCCAACTTTCCAAAAATGGCCCAGGTGATGGATCGCGTGGCGCTGATCCGCAGCATGTCCAGCAAGGAGGGAAATCACCAACGGGCGTCGTTCTTTTTGCACACCGGATACTTGCCGGTGGCCAGTGTCAAGCACCCCACGCTAGGCAGCATTGTGGCTCAGCAGTTGCCCAATGCGCAGTCGCAGTTGCCGTCTTTCGTACGGATCGGCAATCGCGGCCGCGGCGCCGGCGGGGCGGGCTTCTTGGGCGTCGACTACGATCCGTTCCAGTTGGTCGAGGCGGAAGTCCTGCCTCCCAACACCAAGCTCACTACCGGAGTCGACCGCTATCAGCGGCGACTGGGTTTCATGGAACGGCTGGAGGCCGACTATGCCGCCGCCGGGGCCCAAAAACTCGTCGACGATCACCGCAAGTTGTATCAAAAGACGGCGCGGATGATCACCAGCTCGCAGATGTCGGCGTTCGACATGAGCGCCGAGCCCGAGAGTCTGCGGCAGGCCTACGGCGAAGGCAAGTTCGCCGCCAGTTGTTTGCTGGCAAGGCGGCTGGTCGAGTCGGGCGTGACGTTCGTGGAGGTCATGCACGGCAATTGGGACACCCACGACGACGTGTTCGGCCGCACGAAGAACCTGGCGAGCGAAGTGGACCAACCGTTTGCGCAGTTGATCTTGGACCTCGAGCAGCGCGGCATGTTGGAAAAGACGCTGGTGATTTGGATGGGCGAGTTCGGCCGTACGCCCAAGATCAATCCGCGCGGCGGCCGCGACCATTTTCCGCGAGCCTTCAACGTGGCGATGGCCGGCGGCGGCGCGCACGGCGGCCGAGTGATTGGCCAAACCGACGAGGGCGGAACCGAAGTGACCGACCGCCCGGTGACGGTGCCCGATCTGTTCCAGTCGTTCTGTCAGAGCCTCAAGATCAACGCCGGCGTGGAAAACATGAGCGGAATTGGCCGACCTATCAAAATCGTGGACGGGGGCGAGCCGGTGCAAGAGTTGTTTGGGTGAAACAAGCGCGCCCAGTCTTGGCGGCATTTGCATCGGCGATAAATGTGCATCTGCTTCGCGGATTGGCGAAAAGAACTCGTTGCCGCTGCCCCCTCCCCCCGGCCCTCTCCCGGCGGGCGCGGGGGAAAAGTGGGCGCGGCGATTGTTTGACGGGGCGCCGCCGGCGAAGGTAGGATGCGGAAAGAGACTTTCAGTTTCT
>CAYWTU010000134.1:0-8495 GCA_964461275.1 uncultured Pirellulales bacterium
CAGCCCCTGGGCCAGCGAGTGATTGTTCTCGGGTGTTTGCAGTTCGGGACAAACCAGGTGCGACAAATCGTGCACCACCGTCAGCCGTCGACCGCTGAAGCCGGCCAATTGTCGCCAGGTGTTGGGCAGCGATAGGTGAATCACGTCGTAGTCGTAAGTTCGCTTGTTCAGCGTGTTGGCGACGCTCGACCAGCGGCGCAGCCCGCTGCGGGCCAGCTTGAGGGCCTGCAATTGGGCAATGTCACGCGCCCGCGACCAACCCTCCGAGGCCCCGCTGCGCACGCGCCGCTGGCAAACGTGCAGCGGATTGTCGTCGCCGTGCAACAGCAGGCGGGGAACAAATTCGTGAAGCAGGTTTCCGGCGTCTAGTTTCTCGGCGACCGCTGAGAGGGGCGCGACATGTTCGGCGGTGAGCGCTACGTCAATGTGGATTTGCGCCGGACGCGCCTCGGCCAACGAGCGGACCAATTCCTCAACGTAGCGCTTGACACCGTCGGTGCGGCGATCCAAGAGCTTCGTCCCATCCAGCAGTACGCGTCGGGGCATGATCGTCTTTCTTTATCCCGACGCAAAGAAACCGGCGGCGCACGACGGGCCGCCGGGGAGCCTAGGAAGGCGCGTAAACCAGGTAGCCGCGACATGCGGAACATTTTTTCTAATCGGATGAACCGGCACGATGGTTTAGGTCGAAAGTGTTTCTAGAGCCTCTCCCGGCGGCCATCCCCACGGCGGCGCGCAAATCGCCACAGGGACGCAGCAGGACCAAACTTCGCCGCATTCGCCGACGTTTTGGAGCTTGCCAGGAAAACCCCAGCCCGCAAGGTGTCGCTGGCGCTGCTAGCACGCCTCACCGCAGGCCGCCGGTTCGAGCCATCCGGCGCCCTCGGCTGAAAAAACCCAGTTCCTCATCCGTAGACCAAGTCGCACCATGCGTCGCGTGCTGTTTGTACATCCCTTTGCGCCGCAACGTCTGGGCGGGGCCGAGCAGAGCCTGCTGCGGCACATCGCCCTGGCGCCGCCGGACGTCCGAGTGACGGTCGTGGCGCCGGAAAAGACGTGCAAGCTGCGGCAATTTGACGCGGTGGTGTTGGGAAATTTACGGCCGCACGGTGGACTGGGATTCGAAACCGAAGTCACTGCCACGCTGCGCTGGGCCGCACGCTTGGCGGACTATCGCGGTTTTTCGCTCCGTAGCGAGCGCGACATGCACCCCTGCACGCATCGCGACGGCCGCTGCCTGGTCGGTTCGCGGCCAAGGAAAGTCGCCTGCGAGTGTTCGACGGCGATGCGCGACGCCCACGAGCTGCTTTACAACGCGTGCAGCGCCGTGCAGTTTCTCTCGCCGGCCCATCAGCGGGCGATCAACGAGCTCATCCGCATCCGCGTCCCACAGCACGTCATCGCCTCGCCCATCGACCTGTCGCTGTTCCGCGTCACAACTCCCCCGGAACGGCGGCCCCGAACGGCGCTGATCTTGGGCGATGCAATTCGAATCGCTGACACGGCGGTCGAATTGGCCCGCCGGCACGACTACGAACCTGAGGTGGCGCCCTACCACACGGTGGCGTTCGCGGACATGCCGGCGCTTTACAACCGCCATCAGGCGGTGGTGGTCGACCCGGTGATGTTTCACGCCTTCGGGCGGGTCGTGGTCGAGGCCATGGCCTGCGGTTGCCGCGTGATCGCCAGCGAGCGCGTCGGGGCCCTATCGTGGCCCGATCCGTTACGAGCCAGTCAAGAGGCCAACCAACTTTTTTGGCAAGTGGTGTGCGAAGGACAACAGTATGCCCCGACACGGTGGCGGCGCTTCGTGCCGCAGGCGCTGGCGCGACGGGCGGCTTGAAGGGGGAAACGACTCGTGATTGCCCAATGGACCGAACTAGGCCGAGACTATCTTCGTCGCTGGAACGAATTGCGGCGGCAGCAGACGTACCCCATTCAGCAGGAAGGCATCCTCTATCACTGCCCGTTGACCTGGAGCAAACGCCACAACTTGGCGCTGCAGCAGATCAATCGCCGCCTGTTGCCGCACGGCGAAATCGCCTTGCCACACATCCTGCACGTGGGCGTCACCACGCTGTGCAATCTCCGCTGTCCCGGCTGTCCCACGGGCACCAAGGCCCTCGGGCGGCAAGGAAAACACCTGGATTATGACGTTTACCGCCGAGTGATCGACGAGCTTCGTTCGACGCTGATGTTCACGCTGTTCTGGGATTGGGGCGAACCGCTGTTGCACAAGCGACTCGACGAAATGGTCGCCCACGCGAAGAAAAGCCAAGTCAAGACGGTGATCAGCACCAGCGGCACGATCGGCAATTCGCCGGAGCGCATCGAACGGCTCGTCGCGGCCCAGCCGGACGTTGTGATCGTTTGCATCGACGGCGCCACGCAAGAGTCATACAGTACGTACCGGGTGGGAGGCCAACTCAGCGAGGCGCTGAGCACGATCGAGCGGCTCGTCGCCGCCAAGCGGCGGCTGGGCGTCGATTATCCCCTGGTCGAGTTTCGCTCGCTTGCCACCAAATACACCGAGCGGGAGATGCCGCAACTATTGGCGATGGCCGAAGACGTCGGGGCCGACGTGTTCAGCGTCAAGACGCTGCGGCCCTACGACTACCGGGGCCACGACATCGACGGCGAACTGGCGCCCCTCAGCGACGGCTTGGCGCGCTACGTCTATCAGGGAGACAAAAACAAGTCGAATCGAGCCGTGATGAACGCCGGACCGTTGACCTGTGGCAAACCGTTGTACGCTCCCACGCTCAACTCGGACGGCGATGTGGTCTTTTGCAGCTACGCGCGGGCCAAGGACGAAAGTTTTGGCAGCGTGACCCAGCGGTCGTTCCGCGATTTATGGAAGTCGCGCGAGTCGTCGCAAAAGCGTCTGCACTACCTCGAAGCCCAGGGGACCGATGCCTGCAGAAACTGCTACTTCCGCACCGAAAACAAACCGACCGTGATTCACACCGTCCCGCTGCGTCCCCTGCCGCGCGATCTAACGCTGCTCACCGCCCGCAGCCAAGCAGACTTCCTCGCCGCCGTGGCCAGGTTTCAGCCCGCCCACGCCGCCTAATCGGGAGAACCCATGCACGCCGAAGCGCTGCTATTCATGCACATTCCCAAAACAGCAGGGATCAGCGTTTCGCTGGCCCTGACCGAAAAGTTCGAGGCCCGCCAGTTGTACCACGTCCGCAGCCAGGCCCAGGATCAGGCCCCCAAGTTCAGTCCTCACCACGGCCCCGAGGTCACGTTTCGTGAACTGCCGCTTAAGCAGCGGTCGGCGTTTCGCTGCGTGCTCGGTCATTTTCACTTCGGACTGCACGAGGCAATTCCAGGCAAGTCGCAGTATTTCACACTCCTGCGCAACCCATTGGAACGTTACGTCTCGCAGGTGGCGCAGTACAACCGTATGGCGGCCGCCGGCGAGTTGGGCCCCGAAGCGAGGCCAGTCACGCTCCAAGAATATCGCCACGTGCGACCGGCGCAATTCAAGAACCCGCAGACGCGTTGGATCGCTGGGCTCACCGATGGCCAAATGTCCTCGCTGGCCCCCGAAAGCGCGCTGGCCATCGCCCAGCGCAACCTGCGGGAGCACTTCTGCGTCGTCGGTACGGTCGAGCGACTGGCCGAAAGCCTGGAATTGTTGGCCCGAGTGCGCGGCTGGAAATCGCTTGCCGTCGGCCGCGAGAACGCCTCGAAAGTCCGGCCGTCGTTCGACGAGTTCACCCCGGCCCAGCGGGCAGAGTTCGAGGCGGCCAACCAACTCGATAAGCAACTTTGGCTCCAGGCCGGCGCCGAACTGGGCGCGCTGCTAGAGGCCGTTCCCCGCACTCCTCATCACTCGGCCAAGGTGTTTTCATTCCAGCGGATCGCGCAGACCCTGTCCCGTCGACGGGCCGCCTAACGCCTCGGCGAACACGAATGAGGAGCATGCCCCTGCGTCTTCTTTCGCGCAATCACCTTACCCAGGGAGAGCCCATGCCGCTGGTTTACCGCCCCACCCTCGACGGCGAAGGGAATTCGCCTTATGACCAAGTGTTGAACTTTCACGCCGGTCTGCCCAAGACGGCGACGTCGTTCTTGCAGGCCCGCTACTTTCCTTGCCACGAACAGATCGTGTATCTGGGCAAGAACCATCACGACCGCGGTTTCTTAGCCCCCGAGATCCAGAAGTTCGTGGTCGAAACGCTGCGACAGCGGGTGTTCGAGTGTGACGTGGCCGTCGCCCGACAATTGTTCGACGAGCATGTACGGCCACTCATGGGTCGGCAGAAGGCAATCGTCTTGTCGATGGAAGACGGGACGCACGGGACGCGGCGGAGGCGTCGCGCCAAGATCCGGAACCTGCGCGCCGCGTGCGGCCCTTGTCGGCTGCTGATCACAATGCGCAATCCGCTGGACTACGTGCAGTCGATGTATTTCCAGACCATCAAACGCGTCAACACCGGACCGCACCACCGCCGGGTGAAACCGTGGCTGCCCGAGCTTGAAACCTGGCTCGAGGAGCGCTGGAACCGCGATGAGCGGGGAGAACTTTCGCACCTCGATTACGCGGACTATATCGCCGACTGGCAGGACGCGTTCGGCCCGGACAGCGTCGGCATCCTGCTGTTCGAGGACCTCAAGCGGCAACCGCAAACGTTCATCGACCGCCTGTCGGCTTGGTTGGGCGTACGCTCGGTCGACGCCGCGGCACTGGCCGAGGGGCCGACCGTCAACCCCAGTTGGACGCCCGCGCAACTCGAGCGCCTGCGACGGATCAAAGGCTCTCGGCTGGCGACGTTGCGATTCTATTTCGCCACGCGCGAAGAACGCTTGAGAATGCTCGGCGACGTCAAAGGACCGAGCGCCCGGGCGCCGCTGTCCGATGTCTGGCGGCGCCGCTTCTGCGAGGCCACGCAAGCAGGCAATCGCAGGCTAGCCGAACAGTACGATCTGCCACTGGCGGAGTTAGGCTATCCGCTGTAGGGCCGCGAGCGGCCCCAGGCGAATCTGTCAGGCTGACTTGCTCAGGTTCGATCTGCCGCGTTATGCTGTGAGAACTCCAGGCGCGCGATTCCCTTGAGGAATCGGTGGATTCGGGGCGAGCTCTTCTATAGCGGGAGAAGCGGATTATGGCTGCGTTGAGCGCGTTGGCGTGGGTCTTGATCGCTTTGGTGGGCGGTTTCGTCGTGATTCTGATGTGGGCCATCGGCTCGTACAACGGGCTGGTGGCGCTGCGGAATCGGTTTAAGAACGCCTTCGCCCAGATCGACGTGCAACTCAAGAGACGTTACGACCTGATCCCCAACCTGGTGGAAACCGCCAAAGGCTACATGCAACACGAACGGCAGACGCTTGAGGCGGTCATCCAAGCCCGCAATCAGGCCGTTACCGCCGGTCAAAAAGCGGCCGCCAATCCGGGCGATCCCACGGCCATGCAACAGTTGAGCGGCGCCGAGGGGGCGCTCACGGGCGCCTTGGGGCGGCTGTTCGCCGTGGCCGAGGCCTATCCGGACCTCAAGGCCAACCAGAACATGCTGGCGCTGCAGGAGGAATTGACCTCGACGGAGAACAAGATCGCGTTTGCTCGCCAGGCGTTCAACGACGCGGTGATGGCGTACAACACCAAGCGCGAATCGTTCCCCGACATGCTCGTGGCAAACTTCGGCGGCTTCCAACCGGCACAGTTGTTCGAGATCGAGGCCCCCGGACAGCGCGAGGCCCCCAAAGTGTCGTTCAATTAGCGCTCGGCGTCGGTAAACTCGGTTCGCGCTCCTTTGCCTCGCCTCCGCAGGGCCATGGATTTCTTCGCCCACCAGGATCGGGCTCGCCGCAATACGCTTTGGCTCATCGCCTATTTCCTGGGGGCGGTGTCGGCGATCGTGGGCGCCGTGTACCTGGCCTTCGCCGCCTTGGCGGGCGGCCTAGCACCGCGGATCGACGGCGCCATCGCTCAACCGGGCCTGTGGCAGCCGCAACTGTTTCTTCCCGTTAGCGCCGGCACGTTGGGCCTGATCGGTTTGGGCAGCATGTACAAGACGGCGCTCTTGTCGGGGGGCGGCAAAACCGTGGCCGAGATGCTCGGCGGCGAGCTGCTCGTGCCCAGCGCCGCCACCGGGGCGGAGCGGAAACTGCTCAACGTAGTGGAAGAGATGGCGATTGCCGCCGGCACGCCGGTGCCGCCGGTCTATCTGATGCGCCGTGAGTCAGGCATCAACGCCTTCGCGGCCGGTTTTTCGCCGCAAGACGCCGTGATCGGCGTGACCCGCGGCACGGTCGATTGGCTCAGCCGCGACGAACTTCAAGGCGTCATCGGGCACGAGTTCAGCCACATCCTCAACGGCGACATGCGGCTCAACCTGCGGCTGATGGGCGTATTGCACGGCATCCTGCTGATCAGCCTGATCGGATATTGGATCATGCGACTTGCTCCGCGACAGAGCTCGCGGAACGACCGCGATGGCGGCGCCGCAATCGGCTTGGCCCTGTTCGGTCTGGCGCTGTACGCCATTGGCTACATTGGCGTGTTCTTCGGCCACCTGATCAAGAGCGCTGTCTCGCGGCAACGGGAATTCTTGGCCGACGCCTCGGCCGTTCAATTCACGCGCCAACCCGAAGGAATCGCCGGGGCTTTACGAAAAATTGCCGCGTTGGCATCGGGCTCGAGAATTCGGCACGCCCAGGCCGAAGAGGCCAGCCATTTGTTCTTTGGCAACGGATTGGGGCCATCGCTGTTGAACCTGCTGGCAACGCATCCGCCATTAGAACAGCGGATTCGACGCATCGATCCCGGCTGGGATGGGAAACTTCCCAAGTTGTCTCCCGAGCTGGCGGCGGCCATCGAGCACGAACCAGAATCGGCGCCCGCGGCCGGGGCCCACGCGTTGGAAGCTGCAGCTGCGATGGTCGGATTCTCCGGGGCCCCTCCACCGCCGCTTACGCCGATGCCGTTCCCCAGCCAGGCTACCGTGCCGCTGCGACCGGCGTCCACCGTGGCCCGCGTGGGTACGACGACCGATCCGCAGCGGGCCTACGCGTCGGAACTGCTCGAACAGATGCCACGAGAACTCAAGGAGCTCTCCGAGGAGCCGTTCGACGCCGCGGCGCTGGTGTTGGCGCTCCTATTGTCGGAAGATGCCGACGTGGCCGCCGTGCAACGCGAACAACTGCGGCCCCACGCTCCCGAGGCCCTCGTGGCGCTGATGGCGCGGCTGCGGCCGGTTATCGCGGGTCTGCCAGCGGAACAGCGCCTGCCGCTGGTCGAGCTGGCGCTGCCGGCGCTTAAACGGATGTCGCCGCGACAGATTGTCGGATTCGTCAGAGCGATTTCCGCCATGGCCCGGGCCGACCAACGGATCAGCTTGTTTGAATTCTGCCTGCACCGCTTGGTGACGCACGCATTGAGCTCCACAGGGTCGTTGTTCGTTCGCGCGGCCGGCGCCATGCCGTCCCGCCAGGCGATCGAGTTACTCCTTTCGACGCTTGCCCACGCCGGTCGCAAGGACGAGACCACCGCGGCCCAGGCCTTCGCCGCCGGCATGTCGCAGCTCGATGTGGCCGGCGCCGCGCTCCTCGCCAAATCGCAGTGCGATCTAGGCCAACTGGGTCCGGCGCTCGATGTCTTGGCGACCCTCAAACCACAGTGGAAGAAGCGCACGCTGGCGGCGGCCACCGCCTGCGTGGCGGCCGATGGCTACGGCACGATCGAAGAGGTGGAACTGGTGCGGGTAGTGGCCCATGTGCTCGAATGCCCGCTTCCACCGCTGGTGGTGGGCGTGATGCGGTAGGGACGACTCCGCGGCGTCAACCTTTGGACACCGCGGCGATCGCCGTCAGCAGATATGCCCCCAAAATCAGCCACGCCAACAGACGCCAGATGAGGCGGCGCGACCGCACTGCCGCCAGCAGCCAGTGCGCCAATAGTGCCGCGACACCCAAAAGTGCCGCCATCACAGCCGGCTCGAGCCGCGCTAAAAGCGCCATCACCGCCCCACTGGCCGTCAACAGGCCCAGCAGGCTCCGCAAGGTCATTTGCCGCTCGTCGTCGAATTCGACGGCGCCCTTTCGCATCGTCGTGAATTCAACCAGATCGTCTCGCAAATTCACGCGCGACGGCCAAACCGCGCCCGGCTCAACGGCGGGCCCGACCGGGTAGGGCTCCCCATCGATCGGCGGCGCCATGTGCATCTCGTCGTGCGGCGCCAAAGGCGGCACGTCACTCACGCTGCCTGGCGGGGCTAGGGCGTAGTCTAGGTTCGCACGGGTATCGGAATCGTTCAGAGATGCAGCCATGACCTGCAACATCCGTTGGCAACAAACCGAGCGCACAACCCGATGCTAGGAGGCCGCCAAAAAACCAGACAACGGACCACTAACGCCCGTTGATACGGCGAACCGAGGTGGTTGCTCGTTGAACTCTGAAGCTCGTTCTCTTCCTGCGGAAAACAACAGCCTCACGTCCGCGTGACTGCAAAAAAAAATGGACCACCTGGGGATCCCATCCCAGGTGGCCC
>CAYWTU010000135.1:0-8486 GCA_964461275.1 uncultured Pirellulales bacterium
CAACCGACACCTATAGTCAGACAGTCTTGTCTGTCGCCGGCGTCGGTAGGTCAACGCGCGGCCGCTGCGCTCTTGGAGCCAGCCAGCCCACGACCTCCGCCGCCTTCAACGCGCCGCCCGACTTGGCCGCTACCGACCCAGTCTGCGGGCGCCCGAGCTCATGCGGTCGACCCCGGTGTCGACCGCGTCAGCGTCCGGCGGCGCGACGGGGGCGACCGACCTGGCGAACCGAATCTAATTCGAGAGCAGGAGGGGAAGCATGCGTCGGTTCAGTTGCACGGCCGTGATCGTGGCGATTACTGGCCTAGGCGGCAGCGCCCGGGCGGAGGACAACACCGTCGCCCAGAACATCGCCCAGCGGCTGCACACCAGTGGCCAACTCAAGGGCTACAGTGTGGGGGTCAAACACCGGGCCGGCACCGTCTGGCTCAAGGGCGAAGTGGCCGACGCCAAGCAGGCCGCGGCCGCGGTGCGAATCGCCAAGGGGACGCCGAACGTCACTCAGGTGGTCAACAACCTGACGGTTCGCGGAGGCGGAGAGCCTACGCCCGCGGTTCGTCCGGTAGCGGCCAACGGACAACGCCCACAACCGATACGCCCGATGCAGCGTGTGGCGGCACGGCAAGAGGCCCCGGTCGAAGACGGCGGCGCCATCGGGCAACAGCCCATGCCCATGTACGCGGGCGCAGCGTCGGGAGTGTCGCCGGTGGTCTACGACCAGCCGAACATGCCGTCGTATGCCTGGCCCAGTTACGCCTCGTATCCCAACTATGCGGGTGTGACCTATCCCAAGCAGTACTCGCCGATGGCATGGCCCTATATTGGCCCGTTCTATCCGTATCCGCAGGTGCCGCTGGGCTGGCGCAAGGTGACGCTGGAGTGGGACGACGGCTGGTGGATGCTGGACTTCGCCGACTAACGTTGGCTGGCTGACCACTGCTCACAGCGCCACGCCCGCGGAACCGGTTCCGCGGGCGTGGCTTTTTTTTGGCGGTCTCCCACGGAGGCGAATCGCGTGGTCGGCGGGCAGTTCGAAAAGCCCAGCCGCAGCGACGGTGTCTCGGCAGCGGCGAAATTGCCCTTCGGCCGCCAAGCTTCTTCCGAAAACCGTCTGGCGAAACGGTTTACATAGCGCACGAGTGGTTTATACTCGCGGACGGTCCGCGGCCGTGGGGGCAGCGGGCGCACATGTTCTGATCGATCCATCTTCGTCTCGTGGGAACGAACCCCCGACCATTTGGGAGCCCGGCATGAATGCCCGACCGCTGTTCGTCGCTAGTTGCATCGCGCTGATCACCAGCGCGTTTACGTTCATCATTCGCGGCGACATCATGCCCGACCTGGCCACGGCGTTCGACCTTTCGGGCGAGCAGGTCGGCTGGGTCGCGGGCGGGGCGTTTTGGGGAATGTTTTTCTCGATGCTGGTGGGGGCGCCGCTGTGCGACCGACTGGGCATGAAGTTGATCTTGCTGCTGGCGTTTGTGTGTCACATGGTGGGAGTGTTTGGGACGATCTTCGCACCGCAGGGAGACATGGCGTTTAGCGTTTTGTTCCTGTCGACTTTTCTGGCGGGGTGCGGCAACGGGCTGGTTGAGGTAGCCATCAACCCGCTGGCCGCCACGTTGTACCCAACTCAGAAAACGCATTACCTCAATGTGCTTCATGCTTGGTGGCCGGGTGGCTTAATCCTGGGAGGATTGATTGCCCGCGGAATCGGCAAGGGGATCGACCTGGGGTTCGTTCAATTCGCGGGCCTGGACGTCGGCTGGCAAGGGCGGATGGCGCTGATCGTTGTGCCGGGCGTGATCTACTTCCTGATGTGCCTGACGCAGAAGTTCCCAGAGACCGAACGAGTCGCCTCGGGCGTGTCCACCGGGGCCATGTTCAAGGAAATCTTGCGGCCGCTGTTCGTCGTCTGGGCGATCTGCATGTTGATGACGGCGGCCACGGAGTTGGGCCCGCAGCAGTGGCAAGAGTCAGTCATGATGCGCACGACCGAGGGCAAGGTCTCCGGCACGATGATTCTGGTTTACACCAGCACCTTGATGTTCGTGCTGCGGCACTTTGCTGGTCCGCTGGCGCACGCCTTTTCGCCGGTAGGGCTGCTGACGGTGTCCAGCGTTTTGGCCGGCGTCGGTCTGTACTTGCTCAGCTTTGCCGATTCGCCCGCCACGGCGTTCGGCTACGCCACGATCTTCGGTTTGGGCATCGCCTACTTCTGGCCGACCATGCTGGGCGTGGCGGCCGAGCGGTTTCCCAAGGGGGGCGCGCTGGCCATTGGCTTGATGGGTTCGGCCGGCAACCTGTCGATCGCCATGGTGCTGCCGTTTATGGGGTACACCTACGACCGATTCTCCGTGTCGGCCGTGCCTGAAGCGCGGGCGGCGGAGGTCGTTGTTGAGCAACAGGCCAACTGGGCCCTCAAGCTGTTCGGCGTTTCGACGAGCAAGAAGATCGACGCCGCCAAGGCGGCACAGCTCGATGAGGCCGGCCGAAGCGACGTTGCCAAGGCAGAGGCCGAAGGGGCGAAAATGGCCTTCCGAACCGTCAGCATGTTGCCCATTGCGCTGTTCTTCGTATTCGGCGCTATCGCCCTGTACGACAAGGCCCGGGGCGGATATCGGGCGGAGGTGCTCATTAGCCGAAAGGAGGAAAACGAGCTGTTTTCCGGCGGCGTTCAGGGGGCGGTGGAGTAGCTCGAGGCCCCGCCCCTGGGCGGCCCTCTGTTGCTAAAATAGGGCTCAGCAAGTTCGCCTACCCTTTGCCGAGACAATTTCATGGCGCGCATTCGGGCCGTTGCAGTCCTCCCTACGCTGTTTACGCTGGGCAACTTGGTCTGCGGATTCTTCAGCATCGTGGTGGCCGCCCGCGTCGAAGCGCCGATCGCCAAGGACGCCTTCGACCCCACTGACCCGACCAACGTGATGATCAGCGGCTGGTTGATTTTCCTGGCCATGGTGTTTGACGCATTGGATGGTCACGTGGCCCGGCTGTCGCGGACCACCAGCGACTTTGGCGGCCAGCTCGACAGCCTGTGCGACGTGGTGACGTTCGGCGTGGCGCCGGGATTCTTGCTGGTCAAGATGTGCCCCGACTTCGCCTACGTGCATCGCGAGGCGGTCTGGATCATTGCCGCGTTCTTTGCGGCCTGCGCGGCGATGCGGCTGGCGCGGTTCAACGTCGAGACCGGCGAAGACGACGATCATCTGCACTTTTCGGGTCTGCCTTCGCCGGCCGCGGCCGCTTCGATCGCCAGCTTTGCGATCATGTTTTACACGCTCCGCAAAGAGGCCAACCCGCTGCTCTACGCCAAAGAAATCGACGACGCGCTGCAGGCCGTGTTGCCCTTTTTTGCCGCCTTGGTGGCGCTGCTCATGGTCTCGCGGATTCCGTATCCGCACGTCGTCAACCAGGCATTCCGCGGCCAACGCAGCTTCGGCCACGTGGTGAGCGTGTTGTTTGCCATCGTGACGGTGTTCGCGCTGCGCAACTACGCCGTGCCGGTCATTTGCTGCTTGTTCGTGTTCCAGGGCCCCATCAAATACGCCTGGCAAGAATTCGTCCAGCGCAAACCGCACGAGGATCCGCTGTTCTAAAACGGCGCGCTCATGTTCACCGGAATCGTCGAGACGCTGGCCGAGGTCGTGGAGGTTCGCGAGGAACCGCCCGGGCGACGTTTGACCGTCGCCTCGCCCGTGGTGGCTGAAGGGGTCCAGCTCGGCGACAGCATCGCCCTCAACGGCTGCTGCCTGACGGTGGTCCAGGTAGCCGGCGGGCGGATTTCGTTTGAGGCCGGCCCAGAAACCCTTTCGCGGACCAACCTGGGGCGACTGGCGGCCGGTGGCCGGGTGAATGCTGAACGATCGCTTCGGCTGGGCGACCGGATGGGCGGGCATCTGGTGACGGGCCACGTTGACGGACTGGGCCGGCTGGTTCGCCGCGACGACGACGGCGTGTGGGCCACATTGTGGTTCTCCGCGCCGGCGCCGCTGCTCCATCAAATGGTCTCCAAAGGGAGCATCGCGGTGGACGGCGTGAGCCTGACGCTAGTCGACGTGACAGACGCCCAGTTCAGCGTGGCCCTGATTCCGCATACGCTGGCGGTCACCACGCTGGGCGGCCTGAAGCCGGGCGACCCGGTGAACCTGGAAACCGATCTGTTGGCCAAATACGTCGAGAAGCAGTTGGCGGGGCGGTGAGATTCGCTCGCCAGTCGGCCCCGGCCGAAGACTGGCGATTTCAGCTATCGACTATCGACTGCGGTCACTGGCTGGGGGCACCGCGGCCCAAGAACGATCCGGGCCCAACGAATCAACTTGCAATGGCGCTCATGGGTAGGCCGAGGCCGCCGCGGGCACTAGAATAGGGACCGCCGGCTCCTGGCGGCCCTTGGACCACGGCCCTGGGTTATGTCCGGCGGAAGAATTGTCCTGCGATGCCTTGGAGTACGCGCGCTAGTGGAAAAGCAAATCTATTCCCCTGAATTGGACCGGCCGATTGGGCTCAAAGACCCGGTCGTGGCCGCCGCGTTGGCTTGGCTGATTCCTGGACTGGGCCACATCTATCAGGGACGGACCGGCAAGGGCATTTTGCTCATGGTTTGCATCCTGGGGACGTTTCTGTACGGCTTGTTTGCCTTGGGGCAAGGCCGGGTGGTCTATGCCGCCTGGAACGAGAACCACCGTCGCCCACACTACTTGAGCCAGATTGGAGTGGGGCTGCCCGCCCTGCCTGCGTTGGTGCAGGCCAATCGCTATCGCAATGACCGCAAGCTGTTGTTCGGCGGCGCGATGGCCCCGCCGTCGGTTCCCGGCCGACGCAATACGGCCAATCCCGACAATCCCACAGAACACGAACTCCACCGCCGGCTGCACCGTTACTGGGACCTGGGCACGGTGTACACGATGATCGCGGGGCTATTGAACGTGCTGGCGATTTACGACGCCTGGGGCGGTCCGGCGTATTACGAACTAGCACACCGCGAGGCCGGTAAGAAAGACGACGAACCCGACGCCACGCCGGCCGAGAAGCCATCGGGATAACCTCAGTCGAGCGTCCGTCCACTTTCGAACAAGTCAAAATGCTTCAACTGCTGCAGTTCATCCCGTTGGCACAGGTCACTAAAGTGGCCTATATGTTGCCGCTCATTGTGGCGATCAGCCTGGTTTACGGCGCCACGCGCCACGAGGACATGCACAACATCCTCCGCAGGGCGACTCGAGTGGGCGCCTGGATCAGCGTGTTCCTGGTGCTGATCTTCCTGGGTTTGCAGTTGGTGTCGATGCGGCTGTAGGTTCTATTTCGGCGCGGGCTTCATCGATAGGTCACAAGCGACTCGCCGATGGCCAAATTTGAAAGCCATATATTCGTCTGCTGTAATCGCCGCGAACCGGGGCATAGCCGCGGCTGCTGCGATCCCAGCGGCTCGCAGGCGCTCAAGGAGTGTTTCAAGCGGGAACTGAAAGCCCGCGGGCTGACGCCGGCCGTGCGGGCCAATCAGGCGGGCTGCTTGGACCAATGCGAACTGGGGCCCACGGTGGTGATCTATCCACAAGCAATCTGGTACGGCGGCGTGCGGCTGGAAGATGTGCCGCGAATTATCGAGGAGACGATTATCGGTGGGCGAGTTTTGAGCGAATTGCAAATTTCCGACGAACGGTTGAACACCAAGGGACAAAGGCCCGGTGGTGGGTGAAAACGAAACCAATTCTCCAGGCGCCCGTTGTCCCCGTCGCTGGCCTTGCTAGTCGCAGCGGCGTCCGGGCTGACGCTGCCTTGCCGCAAGTGTCGGCGGGGCAACGGTTTGACAGTTTCGCACTCGGCAAGGTAGGAATGTCGCTGGCAACCCTCCCGTGTCGCCGAATTAGGGAACTTTCGCCCCCCGGCGGGCGTCTCAACTGATGAACAGGCCGAGCGTGGACAACGATCAACGGTTGATCGAAGCGGCCTTGGGCGGCCAGTCGCAGGCGTTTGGCCAGCTTGTGCTGCGATACCAAGATCGGTTGTTTAATACGTTGGTGCACGTCACCGGCAATGCAGAAGACGCTCAGGACGTGGCCCAGGACGCCTTTGTGCAGGCCTACCTGAAATTGAACACGTTTCAGCAGACGGCGGGCTTTTACACTTGGCTGTATCGGATTGCGTTCAACCTGGCAATCAGTCGGCAACGCCGGCGGCGGCCTACGGCGTCGGTGGATCAGATGCGCGAGCAAACCGGCCTGGAGCCGACCAGCGACGACGCCCCCAGCCAACCGCTGGAGCAGCGGGAACGAGTCGATCAGGTGCAGGCGGCGCTGGCTCAACTGAGCGACGAGCACCGCACCATCTTGGTCCTGCGCGAGATCGACGGACTGGATTATCAGGCCATTGCCGAAACGTTGGATCTGGAAGTCGGAACGGTGCGTAGCCGTCTGTTCCGGGCCCGGATGCAGTTGCGCGAACAACTCAAGGAAGTGGTCGAAGAGGACGCGAAATAGTTTTAGAGCCCCATGGACAAACTGTTCGATTCGCGGAAGTCAACGGGGATAGCGGGCCGTTGTCAGGTTGTGTAGCGGCGTATTAGGGCAACACAAGTTGCCCGCAACGAGAAAACCATGTACGACCCAGCCCAGGCAGAACTGATTAGCGCCTACGTCGACGGCCAATTGGACGCCGCCGAGCGTGCGCTGGCCGAGCGGCTGCTCGACCAGCAGCCGGCGCTGCGACAGTTGCGCGATGAGCTGCTCTCGTATCGCCACAGCCTGCAGTCGCTGCCCAAAGTCAAACCTCCGATCGACTTGGTCGACCGCGTGCTCCAAAAGGCAGAGCGGCAGGTGCTGCGCGGTGACAGCCTTGCTCGGGTGTTGGACGCCCAGCGTCCCGCGTCGCTGTCGATGGCGAGACCCGCGCCACTCGACGACGAGCACAATTCCGCCTGGCGGCGCATGGTTCGGCCGGCCGTGTGGGCTTCACTGGCAGTGGCGGCAGCGCTGGCAATTTCGGTGCTCTCTCGCGAGCCGCAGGACAGTCGCACGTCGACAGTGGCCCTGGCGCCCAGCGAAAGACGCGACGCCGGCCCGGCAGCGCCGCCACCCGTAATGACCAAAGGAGGGCCCGATTTTGAACCGGCGTCTGAGTCCCCGTCGATGCGGGCAGCGAATCGCGATGAGGAAGTGCACCAAGCCGAATCGCAAGGCGGCGCGACAGATTCGCTTGCGCCGGTGGCGCCAAGCGTAACAAGTGGCGAAGGTTCGCCCGCGACGGTTGGGGGCCGCCGGATGCGTGTGCCCGCCGAGAATTTGGGCGCTACGTCATCGGTGGAACGGGCGGACGCCCCAGCCGAGGCAGAGACTGCGGCGCTTCCCTCAGATTTGGTCCTGTTTCAGTGCGACGTCACGCCCGCGGCGCTGGCCGAGAACCTATTGCAGCAGGCGCTGGTCTCACAGCAGATCGAGCTTGTCACCAAGGATGCCCAAGACCGTGACGAAGCGTCGGCCCAAGACGATGCCGGGCGGCCGAAGCTTGGTTTTGATAAGTCTGCCGGCGTGAAGGCTGCGCTGGCTGGCGAGTCTGCCAGCCCGGTGCATTTGGTCTACGTCGAGGCGACTCCGGCCCAGTTGCAGGCGGCCTTGGAACAAATCGGCCGTCAGCCCGAGCAGTTTGTAAACATCAGCGTCGTACCGCCGGCGACCCCCACGGAACAGCCGGATTGGACCGTCTACAACCGGCAAAACGCCGTCCCTGCATCTCAGGCGGGCGCCCAGCGGGCAGACGCCGAAGCATCGCTGGCCGACCACCGCAGGGCCGGGGCTGCAGATCAGGCTTCGCCAACGGCCGATGCGCCGCGGGACAGCGGCAAAGAAGCGGTTGCCGCAGGGACGGAAGTGGATGAGGTTCAAGATTCTGATGTGCAACTTTACCAGGCTGGGCAATCGTTGCACGCCGCCGTGGGACGAGAGCTATCGAATTATTACGCCCAGCAGCGAGGCGACACCGACCAAGCGGCCAAGAACGAGCGCCGTTCGCAGGCCGAGCCGATTGCGTTACCGGTCGGCAACGCGATCGAGCAGACGCTCAACTCGCCGGTCTATCGCCGTGCTCAGCAAATCCTCGCGGGGCAACAAAACCTCGTTTCACCGCAAACTCCGAAATCGCAACTAACTCAGCAAGCGGTGAAGCCGGGCGCGGCAGCGCAGGCATTGGGCCGGGACAGCCAGGACGGCAAATTGCTGGAAAAGAAACAGGCCGCCACCCAACGTCCCGAACCTGAGGCGCCAACAGCCGGTTCAATCGCCCCCTCGCCAACCGCCGGCGACTGGCGGCGTGTGGTGTTCGTGCTGCGCTTGATCGACGCGCCTCCGGCGCCGTCGCCGCCCCCCGGTCAGTGACCGAAGGCTGTACGGCAAGCTGCAAAGCCACGTGAACCGCCGCGAGCGCTCAAGCCATACGAACGGCTGGACGATCGTGAACCGAGGTCGATCGGCCTACCCGTGAAGATAGTTCTTCAG
>CAYWTU010000136.1:0-8453 GCA_964461275.1 uncultured Pirellulales bacterium
GGCCGTCTGACCCTCGGCCAGGCGATGCACGCGGTGGCTGACTAGCGGCGCAGGTTGTGCCGGCGCTGAGTTGGAAGCCCGGCAAGCTCGAAATCGTCTTCGCCGTATAGATCGCTCACCGCACTGTCGGCCGCATGCTCAAGGGCCGCTTGGCGGTAAGCCAGCGCCGCGCCAGCCAACGAACGCGAAGGCCGCTGCAACTGAGCGGACTCCGCATGGGCACGACGATCGAGCAGTTGGCCGGCGAACTGGGCCGTCGAATGGTCCTTGTTGGGTCCGAACAATGCGTCGACGGCCCGATCGGCAACAATCCGTCGAGCGAGGCCCGCGACATCGCTGGTCAGGTGCTCCAAGGCGCTGGGTGGTAGCGCCTTGGTCACTGCGGCCTTGGTGGAACTGGAGTTGGGCGCCGCAGCGAAAGCCAACGGCGGTGCGGGCGGCGGCGGGCTCACCGGCACTTGGCCGATCGCCACGTCGAACGGGTGATTTAGCCCGTCGGCCGTGTCGGCAAACAGACTGCCCACGCCGGCCGGGGTGATCTTGACCACCTGGTCGGCCAGATAGTTGGCCACATACAGGTTGCCGGCCGCGTCGAAGCTCATGCCGGTGGGGGTGATCACGCCGTCGAACAGGTCGGCAAAAAGGGTTCCCACGCCGGCCGGATTGAACTTGGTGATCTTGTTCTGCAACACGTCCGACACATAGACGTTGCCCGCCGTGTCCACTGCCACGCCGATCGGTGAAAACAATCCGTCGGTCGCATCGGCGAACACGCTGGCCACCCCGGCAGGAGTGACCTTCAAGATTTGTTTGGCGTCGAGATTGGCCACGAACAGGTTGCCGCTGGTCGGGTCGACTGCCACGTCGAACGGCCGATTGATGCCGTCGGCCGCGTCGGCGAATACGCTCCCCACGCCCGCCGGCGTGACCTTGACGATCTGGTTCGTCAGGTACGCCGCTACATACAGGTTTCCCGTCGCGTCAAACGACACGCCCGTCGGCGCAATCACACTGTCAAACAGGTCGGCGAACGTGCTGCCCGTGCCCGACGAGTTGAACTTGATCACGCTGCCCGCGGTGCCGAAGCCGGCCAGCACGTCCGCCACATAAAGATTGCCGGCCGCGTCGTAGGCGCCGCCAATCGGCGTCACCAGGCCATCGGTGGCGTCGGCAAACAACGTGCCCACGCCGGCCGTGTTGAAGTTGTGCACCTTCTTGCCGTCGAGTGAGACGACGGAGATGCGGGTTTCTGTGGCGGCGTTGACGGTGAGCGTCGTGGCGGCCGACGTCGTCAGGCCGCCATCGCCGTCGCTCACTTGTACTCGCAGATTGGTAATGGTCGTGACGCCAGTGATGCCGAGCGAATTAAGCTGAGACCAACTGAGCGTCGGAGTTGCGCCCGTGGCGTCGCCAAACGTGCCGTCGCCGTTGACGTCCCAGGAATAGCTGAGCGGGTCGGCTGCGCCGGCTGGATCGGTAGCCAAGCTTGTTAGGGCCAACGAATTCCCCGCTGGAATCAGATAGGGTCCGCCTAAGCCTAGAGCCAGTCGAATCACGGCAAAGTCGTAGTTGCTCTCGCCCGCTAAAATGATCGACCCGGCGGGTTCGACAAGAATCGCGTTGCCCGTTGAACTACCCGATGGAAGTACAACGGAAATGTTGCCGTCGTTATCGAACGAGTTGTCTAGCCCACCGGCCGAAGTGTACCTCGCCACAACCATGCTAGCTGGCGGAATCGCTCCCTGACTATTGCCGACGAGCAGGATTTTTTGACCGCCGTAACCATCAGGCTGAAGCGACACAGCATTGGCTACATCGTCGAAAGCTCCGATCGCGGTCGTTACGATTCCGTCACCGTCGAAACTCGTATCCAGCGCACCGTTCATCATGTAACGAGCCAAGGCGAAATCATTATTCACTCCGTTGGACGCATATCCCGCCAGGATAACCTTGCCATCGGATTGGACGGCAAGAGAAGTAGCCGCAGAACTAGCGGATCCAATGGCAGTGCTGACTCTGCCGTCGCCATCGAACGTGGTATCGAGGGCGCCGTTGGTGTTGTAACGAATTAGGGCAAACCGATCTACTCCACCGCTGACCGTCGAACCGCCAACGAGGATCTTGCCATCCGCCTGTAGCATTACGTCGTGAGCGAAATCATTTCCCGAACCAATGGCAGTCGTGACCTTTCCGTCACCGTCGAATGTCGAGTCGAGCGAACCGTTCGAATTGAAGCGAAATAGGGCGACATCCCAGTTCCCGAGCGTTGGGATCGCATACCCAGCCACCACAATCCGCCCGTCGTTCTGCAGAACCAAACCCGTTGCGAATGCGCCAAAACCCGTGGACGCCGTCACCCAACCATCGCCGTCAAACGTTGTATCCAGCGTGCCGTCAGGATTGTATCGCGTGAGGGCTACGGCAACCGAAAGTCCTTGCAGGAACGTGCCTGCGACGACAATCTTGCCGTCTGGCTGCAAGATGACGCCGGCAGCGTTCTGAATCGTGCCTCCCGCAAACGAAGTCGATACTCTCCCATCCGCGTCAAAACTTGTGTCTAACGTACCGTCGGCGTTGTAACGAGCCAAAGCGAACGAAGTTGTCTGGGACGTGCCCACCGCCACCAGCTTGCCGTCTGCTTGTCGCGCCACTGCCCACGCGAGCTCGTTCTGTCCGAAGTCTGTAAAAGCAGCGCCATCGCCATCGAAACTAGGATCGCGTATCCAGGCCCCGGGAATCGGAATCTCTGGGGCGGCGTTCGCCAAGCTCAGAGATGTCGAGACGCTGACAGCATACCCGCCGGCGCCATTGTCGACTCGCACGCGCACGTTGTTGATAGTTTCCGGGCCGTCCGTGATCCCGAGGGCCTGAAGTTGAAGCCAACTCAGGCTGGGCGTCGCACCTGCGGCGTCACCAAAGGTGCCATCGCCGTTCACATCCCAAGACATCGCTGCCGATGATAGGCCAAATGAGCCAACTAAGTTGAGCGTAGCGCCCTCGGCCAAGGTATATGGACCTCCGGCGCTGGGACTGTAGATCGTCAGGCTGGTGGCTGTGCTGGTCGTTGTTCCACCATCGCCGTCGCTCACCCGCACCCGCACATTTGTAATCGTCGTGGGACCGGCGATTCCCAACGCATTGAGCTGGGGCCAAGTGAGCGTGGGCGAAGCGCCGGTGGCGTCGCCAAAGGTGCCATCACCATTGACGTCCCAGGAATAGCTGAGCGGGTCGGCGGCGCCGGCAGGGTCTGTCCCGGATCCGGATAGGGCTAGCGCACCACCCTCGGCAATGCCGTACGAACCGCCTGCGCTGGCGGTCGGCGGGCTGTTGTTGACGGTCAACGTAGTTGATGCCGATGTAACCGAAGCTCCGTGCGAGTCGATGGCTTTGACTCGAATCGAGACACTCCCTGGACCGTCCGCGACCCCTAGGCTAACTAGCGTTGACCATGGGACATTGACCGTTTGCCCAAGAGCATCTCCATATATCCCGTCGTTATTTAGATCCCAGCTGTAGGTCAGAAAGTCCCCCGGATCGGGATCGGAACCGGTTGCCGTCAGGCCAAGTAGCGTTGCGCCTTCGTCGACTGTGTAGGGACCGGCAGTTTCGGAATTCTGAGGTACTCGATTAACTAGCGTCCATCGCTGAGAGTAAATCCCGTACCCTGAACCGTCTTGGTTCTGGCTTTGCCAGACAAGTTCTACGTCCCCTTCTCCGTCGATGGCAATCGCCGGGTTGGCTTGATTGCCGCTTGCGTATGCGTTGACGCGCACTTCGCCTCCGATTCGTTGACCAAGGGCGCTGAATCGTTGGGCGTAGACGCCCGAACCGCTGCCGTCGTTGTCCGCACTCGCCCAGGTGACGATGAAGCCACCGCCGGGAAGGTGCGCCACATTATTTCCATTCGCCAGCAACTGGTCTCCGAGGGTCGTACCGCTAACACGAATTTCTCCCGCGAATACATTTCCTAGGACTGCTCCATAAACACCTGCTCCACTTCCATCTTGCCCGCTGCTATTCCACACTACGACGAAAGTTTCGCCCCCCCCCGATTGACCGACGTAGGCTGTTGCAGGATCGCCTTGAGCGCCCGCCTCCGTTTGGTTGACAAGAATTTCGCTGCCATCGAAACTGGCTCCCCTGGTGAAGAACTGGGCCTTGACGTTGAAGGAACCTACCGGCTCCAAGTACTCCTCCCATGCGACCACAAAGTCACCATCGGGATCCATGGCGATGGCTGAATCGCGCTGGGCACCGAGCACGGTGCCGGTATTGACTCGCGCTTCGTCCATTGTCGGACTGCCAACTGCGTTGAACCGCCGGACCATCACATCGGTTTGCTGAATGTGGTTGGTGGTCCAGGTGACGACGAATTCTCCGCTCGACTCGATCGCCACGGCCGGGTCCGCCTGTTGTCCCACCGTGGTCTGGTTGATTCGTACTTCGTCGGTGAGCGGCGTGCCGGCCGCACTATAGCGTCGGGCGTAGACGCCGTATCCATCGCCATCGTGTCCGCTTTCGTCCTCCCACGCGATCACAAACTCTCCGTCGGCGTTCATGGCGACATCTGGGAGAATTTGCTCCCCTGCAGTCCAACTTGTGTTGACCCGGAAAGCGTCGGACAGTGCCACCCCATTGGCAGCGTAGCGACGAGCATAAATGTCGCTTCCGACGCCATCCGCTCCTGCGCCATACCACGCAACGACATGGTTGCCAGCCGCATCGCTGGCGACCGATGGGGCCAGTTGATGTTGAAGAGTGTAGTTGTTTACTCGTGTCTCTCCGTCGCCTGGAGTAGGCGGGGCATCAAACCGCTTCGCTACCACGCCCCAGCTGCTGCTGTCGTATGGATCGGCCGGGTTGTTGGTCTGCCACGCGACGACAAAGTTGGAACCCGAAGCAACCGCCACCGCGGACGCCGATTGATCGCCACTGGTGTTCGTGTTCACTGCAACTTCGCCGCCAATTCGTGCGTTGCTAGCATCGTACCGTTGAAGGAACACACCAGTTCCAGCGACGTCGATTCCATTCCAAGTCACGACGAAAGTACCGTCGTCCGCAACGGAAAGAGGGTTCGTGCCTGCGAACGTGCCGCCCTGGAACTGGTCTCCGAGCGTGGTGGTATTTACCTGAAATGTGGGCTGGAGCCCCCCGGTCATTAGGAACGGGATAGTCCAACGACGCCCAAAAACGCCGACGCCATTGACATCCGCGGCGTTCCAAGTAAACACCAGGTTTCCAAGTGAATCTGAGGCCACGGCCGCTTCGCCCTGGTTGCCCGGACCACTTGCGACCGCAAATTCGCCCGACAGCGGTGCGCCGGCGTAGTCGTAACGCTTGGCGTAGACGTCCCAGCCGTTCCCTGGGGTTTGCTCATATGATTCCCACGTCACAGTGAACTCGCCTGCGTCGCTCATGGCGACACTGGAATATCGCTGGTTGCCGGGAGTGTGGGTGTTCACCTTGAACTCAGTCATGCCCGGCGAGCCCGGGACGTCTTGAGCAACTCCTGCCGCGCTGAAACGCTTGGCATAAATGTCGTTCGTACCGCCATGAGCACTCGTCCACGTCACGACGAAGTTCCCCTCCGCATCCATCGCCACAGCGGCCGCGTTCTGATAACCGGAGGTGGTCGAATTGACGCGAAACTCAGCCTGACCTGGTGTACCAGGGGCATCCTGGGGGACGCCGGCGGAGTTGTAGCGTTTGGCGTAAACGCCATACTGGCTGCCATCATGTCCGCTGTAGTCGGACCAGGCGATCACGAAGTCACCGTTGGCGTCCATGGCGACTGCCGGACAAATCTGAGTGCCGCCGGTGTTGCTGTTGACCAGAAACGGCGTTCCAAGCGCCGCTCCCGTTGCATCGTACCGCTGTGCATAAACGCCCAGACCATCGGTGTCCTGTGGGCCTTCACCCGCCCAGGCGATTACGTGATTTCCCGCCGCGTCGGATGCGATGCTTTGATAAGCCTGCAGCCCGGCCGTTTGATTGGTGTTGACCAAGAACTCGGAGCTGCTTAGCGCCGGCGCCAGTACCCTAAAGTGATGACTGAACGGATCGAGCGCGCCTCCGTGCACCTTCTCTTGAATCGAGGCCTTGGCCCGCAGTTCGTAATTGCCCGAGGTAAGGGGTTGACTGAATATCAGGGACACTTCGGCTTCATAAACAGCTATTGTGCTAATGGCGCTGGTGACGTCCACCCCATCTCGCAGCAGCATCCAGTTTGCAGGATTCAGTGCGCTTCCGGCGCCGCCGGTGCCGCCCTCCGTCGAGGGTTCCAGCGACAGCGAAACCCACAACACATGGTCATTGCTTTGGAGAGTCTCCGTGCCAAAGTCGTAATCGACTGGAATGGTGATCCACGATCCTAAGCTTGCAACGCTGACAAGTCGGTCAACTCGAAACAACTTGGCCGACCAAGGCTCTCTGCCTGTGGTTCCGTCGTCGGCGGTAAAGTAAAGCTGACCGTCGTGTCCCAGAAAGCCGCTGGGGGACGAGCTGGCTGCGCCGGGAAAAATATCTCGCGACAACGCCGTTCCGTCGCTCGTGCCGTCGCTTTCCCACAACTCACGGCCGTTCACGCCGTCAGAAGCGGAAAACACGAGCCGGCCGTCGAACTCATAGAGGTCCTGCGCAAACGACGAAAACGAGCCGGGGTAGATGTCGCGAACCATGCGCGGTGACTCGCTTGTTCCGTCGTATGTCCATAGCTCTACTCCGGACGCATTGTCACTCGCCGTAAAGAACAGAGTGCCATCGACGTTCGTCAGCTCGTCTGGATAGGATCCCCAGTTGCCTGGCCCGATATTCCACAAGTGCGTACCACTTGACGTGCCATCGCTACGCCACAATTCGCGCCCATGAAGGCCGTCGTCCGCCGCGAAGAACAGCCAGCCCGACACATTCGTGAGCTCCGTGGGCGCCGCGCTCCCCGCGCCAGAGTTAAGATCTACGACGCGCCACGTCCCGGTGCTGGTTCCGTCGGTCCGCCACAATTCGCGGCCGAGCAGTCCGTCGCTGGCGGTAAAATACAGCACGCCTTCGACATTAGTCAGTTCCGCCGGACCTGAACCTGCCGCTCCGGAGTTGATGTCTAAGACTCGCCGAGTGCCGGACGACGTGCCATCACTGACCCATAGCTCTTCGCCGCTTGTACCGTCGTTAGCCACGAAGTACAACGCGTCGCCCACGGCAAAAAGGGACGAGAAACTTGCCCCCAGAGTGCCAGGCACGATTTCGGTGACCAATTGGGTGCCCGTCGACGTGCCATTGCTCCGCCACAACTCTCGCCCATGCGCGCCGTCGTCCGCCGTGAACAAGAGTGCGCCATTCACATCTGTCAAATTCTCGGGGAACGACGAATCCGGACCCGGCCGAATGTCCAGCTGCAAATAGCCACTAATGTCCAGAGGAGACACACTCGCATTGGGAATTGCCCATAGTTCCGTGCCTTCAGTGCCCACATCTAGTAGATGTCCATATGAATGAAGAGAATCGAATAGTGGTTCGAACGGGGTTGGCGCTAAGAACAAAGCGCTGCCCGCGCTTTCAAGTTCCCCGAGGCCATCAAATAACCCAGCACCCAGATAAACTGGGGCAAATGGACCCAAGACCTCTATCAGGAACTGGGAAAGAGGTTCGTTCGGCGTCCACAGATCAGCCGCCCATTGCCCGAGTGCGTGATCAGAGGCCAGCAAGGAATCGGCCTCAAAAACGAGATTCGAACCAATGGCCTCAAGCTCAATATCCGCTCCAAACGGAAAGTTGCTCCTTGTGCCTGGAAAAACATCGCGTACCAACATGGTTGAGTTTGGCGTCCCGTCGCTGCGCCAGAGCTCGAAGTCTCCCATTTTTAGGTTTGAATTGAAGTTGTTGCTTGCCCTAAAGAATAGATGTCCTTGCACATTGGTAAGGTGTGTAGGGTAACTTCCGTTAGACAGCTTTTGTGGCGACGACTGCTGAACGTAGTTGGTGACGACGCCAATTTCTGTCACGACGTGCGTCCCCGAGGAAGTTCCATCTGACCTCCAGAGTTCGCGGTTGTAGGGCGACGAGTAGGTATAAGGAAAGGTCGTGCTTCTGCTGACTTCGGGTTCTCCAGTTTGCGCAGAAAAATACAGGACGCCATTTACGTTCGTAAGATCACGCGGAGAGGAATCCCAAGTTAGACCCAAAAAGCCAGTCGGGATCGGGTTTATGTCAGCAACGAGTTCCTCGGCGATAAACGGTGCCACGCTCCAATGCAACTCGTCTTGCTCGGGGTAAGTGTCGGCCGCAAAAAAGAGGGTGCCATCTACGTTCGTCAGATCGCGTATGAAGTTTAGGGGCTTTGGGCTCTGAACCGAAAATGCGCCGAAGCCAGGGGCGTAACGCCAGAGAGAGTAATTGAGTGCCGACGTTCGGGCGGCGAATAGCAGTGTTCCGTTTACATTCGTGAGCCAGCGAGGGAA
>CAYWTU010000137.1:0-8399 GCA_964461275.1 uncultured Pirellulales bacterium
GGTGTCGTTGCCGGCGGTGCCGGCCACCGTGGTGACGTTGGGGTTGAAGCGAAACGGCTGGACGACGATTTCCGAGGAGAAGAGTCCGATGCCGAGCCCCTGGCGCGACCAGCCGATGGTGAAGTTGCCCACCGGGTCGACACCGATCGACGGCGTCCGTTGATCGCCCAGCGTCGTTTCGTTGACGACGAATTGCAGGATCGGCAGCCCGGTCACCGGGTCGATGGGCGCCGTGCCATCGGCCTTGAATGCCCGCGCAGCAATTCCGTTCAAGTCGCCGTCGATGCCCAGCGACTGCCAAGTGAAGATGAAGTCGCCGAAGTCATTCATGCCCACGTCCGGGCTGACCTGGTCGAATTGCGTCAGGTTGTTGACGCGGAACTCAGCGCCTTGCGCCGCGCCGGCGCTATTGTAACGACGGGCATAGATGCCGTAGCCGCTGCCGTCCTGGTCGACGCTGGTGTAACCAACGACGAAGTCGCCGTCGGCGTCCATGGCCACCACGCTGTTGCGTTGGAAGCCGGCGGTGAAGGTGTTTACGACAAACTCCCCGCCCAGCCGAGCGCCAGCGGTGTTGAACCGCTGGCCAACGATGCCCCACAGGCTGCCGTCCTGTTGGTTGCTGTCCCAGGTGATGACGAAGTTGCCAGCGGCGTCCATGGCGATGGCCGAATTCTCCTGGCGATTGTTGGTCGTGGTGTTGACGCGGAATTGGGCGCTGGCCGGTTGGCCGTTGCGGCCGTAGCAGCGGGCATAGACGCCGCCGTCCGCGTCGGCCTGAGCGCCGACGGCCGCCGGCTCCTGGCTCGACCAGGTGATCACAAAGTCGCCGATGTCGTTCATGGCCACATCGGGCGTAACTTGCGGCGTTAGGTCGGGCCGTTGCACGGGCAGCTCATTGACGCGGAACTGATCGCCCAGCGGCACGCCAAAACGGTTGAAACGTCGGGCATAGATGCCGTTGGGGTCTTCCGATTCCAGGTTCGGATCATCCAGCAGCAATTGAATGCCGCCTTGCCAAACGACGACGAAGTTGCCGTCGCGGTCCATGGCCACTTTGGCGTTTGTTTGGTCGACGAAGGGCCGCCCGGCGATGAAGCCAGTCGGCGAGTTGACCAACACCTGTTCGCCGAGGGGTCTGCCCGCCGCGTTGAACCGCTGCAAGAAAATGTTCGACCCGCTAGCGCCTAGAATGTCTTGCGACTGGTAAACAACGACGGTGTTGCCGAAACGGTCGGTTGCCGCATCGGGATTGATCCGCGCCCCCAGCACATTGATAAGCGTGTCGGCAACGACAATCTCACGCTCGTCCAACACGCCGCCCACCGGGGTCGGCACAGCGGACGGAACCCCCGGATCGTCGACGCGGAAGCGGCGAACGAAATCGGTGCCAGGGTTGCCGCCACCGCCGATCGCCTGGCCGTCCAGCCCGTTGCCTGCAAGCGAGATGAGGTTGCCTGCGCCATCGGTCACTGCGTCGCGCGAGACGTCGGCCGCGGTGCCTCGGAGCGTGAGCACAAAGTCGCCGTCGCGGAACGGCTGCTGTCCCGGCTCCGCCTCGGCTGCGTCCAGCGTTAAGATCGCTTGCCACTTCTGCGTCGTGGCGTTCTTGCCAAATTGTACGCGAGTGATGCCGCCCAAGCCGACGCCGTTACGAGTCAGCGACCAGTTGGCCGGGTTGGCAATGTTCAGTTCCGACAGGGGGTCGGCGCCCGTGAACATCTGTTCGCCAAAGGTGACGGTCAGCGTGGCCAGGCCATCATTACCCACCACCAGGATCGCGTTGTCGGTCACGCGCTCGTTGCCGAACAGCACATCGGCCACGAGCGGACCGGCGCCGTCATCGGCCACCTTGAAGCGCTGGCCATAGACGCCGTCGGCGTCCTCCGCGCCGCTGCCGCTCCAGACGACGACGAAATCGCCGGCGCCGTCGCTGGCCACGCCCGAGGCGTCCTGACTGCCGGCGGTGAACGTGTTGACGACAAACTCCGTGCCGCGGCGTATGCCTTGGGCGTTATAGCGCTGCGCAAAGATGTCGAACCCGGTCGCCTGCAATGGCTGCGGATTGCCGCTCCAAGTGACGACGAAGTTGTCGTTGGCGTCCATCGCCACCGACGGCCGCAATTGGTTGCCCACCGTGGTGCTGTTGACTAGGAATTCTGTAATGTCCGTAGCTGCGCCGCCAAGTCCGAAGCGACGGGCGAACACGCTCGAACCGTCGTTGTCTCCGATGTCGCTGGACCAGACGACGACAAAATTGCCGTCGCGCCTGTCGGCCGCCACCATCGGTTCGGTCTGGTTCCCCGAGGTCAGCGTGTTAATGGGGAAGTCGGAACCCACCGGCGAACCTGTGCTGCTGAGCAGTTGACCGCGAATGCCGAATCCGTCGCCGTCGTCGCTGTTGGGGTTGTTCTCTTCCTCCCAGACCACGACGAAGTTGCCGTCCGCGTCCATGGCCGCCCGCGGCTTCTGCTGGTTGCCGGTGGGCAACTGATCGGCAGTGCCAAACCCGTCGCCAATGGTGGTGATCGTCAGCGACCAACTATTCAGGATGCCGTTGTCGGCAAAAGTATCGTTGCCAAACAGGTCCAAAATCCGATTGTCCACGTTGTCGACGACCACCAATTGCCAATCGCCGATGGCCGTTTCGCCGTCAAAGTCGCTGAGTCGCTCCGGATTTGAGGTGCGATCGGCAAACTGCGGTCGGAATGCCCCGATGAACGGTGGGTTGGAATCGTCGTCGTCGATGTTGCGGGCGGCTTCGTCGTCGAACGTGGTGTTCAAAAAGTCGTTGCCTTCACCGCCGACGCGATTGGCCAACGTCACGATCGTTCCGGTCGGGCTGATCAACGTCAGCGTCAGGTCGGAATCGAACACATGCGAGATGTTGACCGTGACGTTGATGTCCAGAATCGTCGTCCCGTTGAGTTGACCTTCGTCAACCGTAATCGTCGAAGTTACGGTGCCCTGATCGCCCGTGGCCGGAATCAGCAGGTCCGCGTCCGGCAGGCTGACGGTGCCGGCCTGGCTGTTCACCTGCACCTCTTCACTTAGCGGCACGCCTTCCTTGCTAAACGTGCGGGCGAAGATGTTTCCTTCGGTCTCGTCGTCGCCATTCTGGCCGAGCCCGGTCCAGCCGACCACGAAGTCGCCGTCGGTGTCCATGGCCACGGTGGACCACTTCTGCACCAGTTCCAGAATGTCGCGCGACGCTGAGCTGGCCAGCAATTCCGGACTTCCCGCCGTGCCGGTCCCCCCCTGGATGCCGCCGCCAGTGCCGTTCGAGCCGCCGTTCTGCAGCGAGAAGACGCTGCCGTCGGCGTTGAACACGCGGTAGTAGATGTCACCGTTGCGGCCTGGGTCCGAGTAGTCGGTCCAGGCGATCACAAAGTCGCCGTCGGCGTCCATGGCCACGGCCGGGTCGGACTGTTCGCCGGTGGTGATGACATTGGCGCGCTGGTTGCGGAGCCGCACCGTGCCGTCGGCGTTGAACAGACTAAAGTAAATGTCGTTGGCGTCGCCGGCCGCCGCGCCCGGGCCAGCGTAAACCACGACGTAGTTGCCGGCGTCGTCGGAAGCCACAGACTGGGCGCCGTCGCGCTCGCTGTCGCCGGTGGCTTGGGTGCCGCTGGTGGCCGTCGGCGAATTGACCAAAAACTGCCCGCCGTCTTGAATCGAGCGGCTGATGTTGAACGACCTCTGGAAGTCGAAGCCAGCGGCGCCATCGAAATTGCCATCGAGCCGGTTGCCCGAGAGATCGCGCAGCGTGTCGCGAGCGACTAATTCATAATCGCCATCGGGCAGGGCCGGATCGCCTGCAGCCACGCCGTTGCCGTCGAGCGTAAGGGTGGCGATCCACTTGCGCGTCGCGGCTTGCTGGGCAAAGCTGATCGACTGAATCACACCGGTGATTTCCGAGCCATTGCGGAGCAGCACCCAGTTGGCGGGGTTGAGAACGCTATCGGGGCCTGCGGCGCCCAAGTTTTGTGAGATCGCCTCGTTAAAGATGACCTGCAAGGTTTCGACGGTCGCATTGATGCCCGCCCCCGGCGTGACTTGGATCGGCAGGTCGTTTGTGCGGTTCGGATCGGAGTTGATGGCCAGCACGTCACTGACGATCGGGCCGACCTCGTCCGACTCATTCTCGAACTTGCGAACGTACACACCTTGATTGTCTTGCTTTCCGCTGCCACTCCAGGCGATGACAAAATTGCCCGCGGCGTCGGAGCCGATACTGGCGAACTGCTGATCGCCGGCGGTCGTGGTGTTGACGAGGAATTCGGTTTCCCCGCCGGCACTGGTGGGAGGCACTTCCGGACGCCCGAAGACGTCGTAACGGCGAGCGAAGACGCCCGAGGTGTCTTCTTGACCAACCTCTGCGCCGTTTCCGCTCCAGGCGATGATGAAGTCACCGTCGTGCGTGCCGGCCACGCTGGAGTACTGTTGGTTCCCGCTGCGCGTGTTGTTCACCTCGAACTCGCTGGCAATCTCGCCCGTGGTGAAATCAGTCGCAGGCGTTCCATCGGCGAAAAACCGCCGGGCGAAAATGTTGTTCCCCGAACCGTCGCGCACGTCGCTGGTCCAGGTAACGGCGAAGTTGCCGAACAAGTCGCTGCCCACGCGCGAATGGCGCTGGTCGCCGATAAACGCGGTCTGGACTTCGATTTCGCCCGTGACCGGCGCGCCATCCTCGTCATAGACACGGGCCAGAATGTCGCCGTCGCTGGCGAGATTGCCGGCACGTCCGAACGTGGTCCAGGTGACGATGAATCCGCCCGTGGCGTTCATGGCAACCGTCGAGAAGCGCTGATCGTTCGCGACACTGGTATTGACCTGGAACTCGCTGCCGAGCGGACTGCCTTGCGTGTCGTACCGCCGAGCGAATATGCCGTCGCCGCTGCCGTCCTGTTCGTTGGCGGTCCATGTGATGATGAAATCGCCATCGACGTCAATGGCGGCGCTGGACGAGCGCTGGTGTCCCCGCCCGGTGGTGTTGACGCGGAAGATGCCTTGCGGCAGACCGGTGCGCGCGTCGCGGGCCGGCGTGCCGTCGGCGTTGAATCGCCGGGCGTAAACGTTGCCTTGCGCCGTGTTGTCACCTTCCTGACCGTAACTGGTCCAGGTGACGAGGATGTCGCCGTCCGCGTCGAGGGCAACGTTGGCCTGGCTTTGAGAGCCCAAGGTCTGTCCCGCGTTCACCAGCAGATCGACCGGATTGCCATTAGCGTCGCGGATCAGCTTCTGATTGAGGGAGTTGAAAACCTGCATAAACACGCCATCGCCGCTGCCGTCTTGCAGGGCGCTGGTCCACACGACGACGTAATCGCCATCGCCATCGACCGCCACCGCGCGCGGCGTTTCGATATGCGTCCGTTGGGCGTTCTCCGTGATCGTATTGACAAGCGCTGCCGGAGTGCGAATACGGAAATGTCGCTCGAAGTCGGCGCCGGAGACCTGATCGTTGTCGGAATCGGGCGAGCCATCGCGGCGACCATCGAGACCGTTGTGAGCCAAGTCGTGAATCTCCTGCGCGGCGATCAAGACGTACTCGCCGGCCAGGAACGATTGCAAGCCTGGCGCGGTGTCGGCGTCAAGCGTCAAGACCGCCTCGTACTTGCGCGAGATCGGATTGAAGCGGTAGTCGACGCTGCTCACACCGCCGGCGGCCAGCAACGTACGAGGCCGCACAGTCCAGTTCGCCGGGTTGAGCACGCTATTGAGTCCGGCCGCGCCGCCCGAGACGACCACATCCTCACCAAACACCACGACGAGCTGCGCAATGCCTTCTTCAGATTCAATCAAACCTCCGTCACGAACCTGCGTGGAAGTTCGGACCTTGCCCACCTGAGCCGCGACCGTCGAGCCGTTGGGAGCCGCGATGTTGTTGACCGAAATTGCCGGAACGGGCAGGCCGTTGTTGACGGAAGAAGTGAACGTGACGCGGAAGCTGCGGGGCGAGAGGCCCACGACGTCGACGTCGGTGAGTCCCAAGGTCGGCGTGGCCTGAACAAGGGAGAGCAGCGCCGTTTCGACGGCAAAAGCGCGGCTGGCGATGTCGGTCAGACCGGTGAAGTTCACCACGCGGTCGCCGGCCGCGCCAGCGATTTGAACTCGGAACGAGGTGGGGTCGGCGACGCCGGTGACGTTGACGAAGTTGATCAGTTGCGACTCGCCTTGGATCGCAAGCACATCGGTAATGATGGGACCGGCCGTATCGAGCGGCGACTTGTAACGCTGGGCGAACGTTCCGCCCAATTCGTTCGGATTGGTGGTGCGGTCTTCCTGCGTAAGGCGATCGCCGCTGCCCGACCAGGCGATGATGAAGTCACCCGCTCCGCCGGCGGCAATCGACGCGTTCTGTTGCACGCCGACGGTGCTCGAATTCACTCGGAACTCGCCGCCTCGGCGCGAGCCGTCGGCGGCGAACCGCTGCGCGAAAACGCCCGCGTCGTCGTTCTGGTTTGGATTGTCGCCGCGGCCGCTCCAGGTGACGACAAAACCACCCTGCGCATCCATGGTGACCGACGGGTGCGACTGATTTCCCTTACTCGACGTGTTGACGCGGAATTGATCTCCCAGCGCCTGGCCCCGAGCATCGAATCGCTGGCCGAAGATGCCGTCCAGATCGCCGTCCTCGCCGACGCTGGTCCAAACCACGACATAGTCGCCGTTGCGGCGATCGACCGCGATCGCCGGCTCGCGCTGGATACCAGTGGCGACGGTGTTGACCGTGATGGGCAGCCCGCTGGCGGCGCCCGAGCGGTCGAATTGCTGGGCGAGAATGCCGCCTTGCGTGGCGTTCACACCCGACTCGAAGTTGGTGGTTTCCATCACCACAATGAAGTTCCCTGTGGCATCCATGGCCACTTGCGAATGTTGCTCGCGACCGTCACGGAAGATCAGCTCGGGCTGAATGATGAGCTGCCAGTTCTCCAGCGTGATGGTGCTGCGCGTGTTCGGCTCGTTGAAGAAACGATTGACCACTTCCAGCGACCAAGTTCCCGCCAGCGGGATGCCGTCGAGCACATCAAGGCTGTCCACGGGACGAAACACTCCTGAGAACGGGCCCGCGCCGTCGAGAATCGACAGATTGGCTTCGTCGTCGAACAGCGTGCCTTCGAAGTTCTCGCGAGCCAACGGGTCGAGCGGCATGTTCGCGATCAGACGCACGCGGCGATTGTTGGGCGCGATCAACGTCACCTCGGCAGCGGCGGCAGTCGCCGTCGTCAACGTCAATTGCACGTTGATGTCTCGAATCGTGCCCGCCGTGTTGACATCGATTGTGGCAACCTCGGTCGATTCGGCTAAGACCTCAAGCGGCTCGTCCGTGGTGGGGAATTGCAGTTGATCGAACGCCAGCTTGGTCTGATCCCCCAGGGAATTTCCACCCAAATCGAAGCGGCGGAAGAAAACGTTTCCCGCCTCCCCAGGAACGGCGTTGCGGGGAATGTCGGTCCAGGAAATGAGGATGTCCCCTTCCGTGCTCATTGCCGGACTGCTCCAGCGCTGGCTGCCTGAGCTGGTGTCGTTGACGCGGAACTCATTGGTTAGCGGCAAGCCAGCGGCGCTGAACGCGCGTGCGTATACGTTGGTCTCGGTCGCCGCATCGCCCTCCTGGCCATAACTGGTCCAGGTGACGATGAAATCGCCGTCGCCGTCCATGGCCACGGCCGGCAGCGTCTGCTTGCCCACGGTGGTTTGGTTCACCAGGACGGCGCTCGGCATGATGATCGTGCCATCCTTGCCGTAGAGCTGAAAGTAGATGCCATCATCGTCGCCGACGCCGTTGCCGGCGTAGACCGCGACAAAGTCGCCGTTGTCGTTGGCGGCAATCGTCTGAGACGTTTCGGGGAACGTCTGCTGCACGCCCGGGACGGTGCTGCTGGTGCGGAACTCCGCCCCGGCCCGCAGGTCCTGGCCTAGGAAGAAGCGGATGTTGAAATCGCCGCCGGCCACGCCGTCATAGTTGCCGTCCAGCCGATTGTTGAAGCGGTCTTTGATAAAGTCCCGCACCGTGAGCACATATTCGCCGTCGGGCAGGGCCGGCGGCAGCCCCCCGGGGTTGTCGGCGCCCAACCCGTTTCCGTCCACGGGAACGGTGGCGATCCATTTCTTGGAATTGGCGTCCTGCGAGAACGTGATCCCGTCCAGCACGCCGCCGACGACCACCGTGCCGTTGCGTGTGAGCACCCAGTTGTTGGGGTTCAAGACGCTGGCCAGGTCGCTGGCGCTGATCTTCGACAGGTCCTCGCCGAACACCACTTGAATTTGCGTCACCAACTCGGTGAGCGCAATGTCGGGCAAGACTTGCACGTTGTTGATCAATACGTCGGTCACAATCGGGCCGTCGTCGTCGTTTTCGACGCCGAACGATCGCGACACCACTCCTTGATTGTCCT
>CAYWTU010000138.1:0-8398 GCA_964461275.1 uncultured Pirellulales bacterium
CAGCGTGTGATTTGCTCCAGGCACACCTGCGCAATGCTCGACAGGGCCGCGGTCACCGCTTGAAAGTCTTCCTTGCCCAAAATATCGCGAACGCCGACTCGCAGTTGCTCGCCGTTCTTGAAGCTGTGCAGGATGGGCTCGATGTCTTCGGCGGCCCGGCAAAGGTCGGCCAACTGGCCGCGGAGATTCTCCCGCGTGGGCAGCCTGTTCAGCACCAGGCTGTCCATCAACTCATCGATCATTCCCGGGTTGCTGATCAAAATATTCGACAACAGCGGCGAATACGCACACACGTCGACATACAGCTTCAGCGACGGCGGATTGAAGCTGAACAGCTCCCACAGCACTCCCTTGCCCCCCAGCGAATCGCTGACCTTCTCCAGATTCACCAGCGTGGAATCGGGGTCGGGCGTGGCGGCAATGGCGGTAAGCAACTGTGGAGCGATGGCCGCTAAGAAATGACGGCAGCGGCGCGTGCTGAGGAACCGCACCGTTTCGGACGACAGGCTGATCAAGTTCCGATAGGCCAACTCGACGTCGCGAAATCCGTACCGCGACAGCGTTTGGGCGACCGCTTCCGGCCGGGGATCGGGGTCGAGGACCAAATCGACCTCGGGCCCTGTTTCCGCGTCGTCCGGAAAGGCGTCCCGCAGGAGGTGGTCGAAAATTCTGCGGTTCTGTTCGGTTCGGGTGTCGAAGTCGACGGTGAAAGCCTCCAAGGCCCGACCGCGCGGCTGATCGACGTAGCCCATCCGAATCGCCACTTTGCGGCGTTCCTCGGGTTCGGTCGGCAAGAGGTGCGTCTGCAAATCGAACATGATCTGCAAGCGGTGTTCGATGTTGCGCAGGAACGTGTAGTTCTGTTCCAACAGGCCACGCTCCTGGTGGTTCAGGCAGCCTACTTCCTCCAGCCGGGCGAGCGCCTCCAGCGTGTTGCCGGTGCGCAGTTGCGGCAGGTCGCCGCCATTGAGCAGTTGCAAAAACTGAATCGCGAACTCGACGTCGCGAATGCCGCCGCGGCCAGTCTTGACGTCGCGCGTCTCGCCCCCTTCAACCGTGGCCCGATGTTCAATCCGTCGCTTGAGCGCCTTGATGCCGGTGATGTCGGCCAGGCCCAGATAGCGGCGGTAGATCCACGGCTCGAGCCGCGATAGGAACTCCTTCCCCAACTCCAAGTCGCCGGCCACCGCCCGGGCCTTGACGTACGCTTGACGTTCCCAAGTGCGACCGAGCACGTCGTAATACTGGTAAGCCGCTTCCAGGCCGATCACCAGCGGACCACGCTGCCCTTCGGGCCGCAACCGGAGGTCGACCCGATAAGCTTGCCCGAGCGGCGTATTGTCGGTGAGCAGTTTGAACGTCTCACGGGCCAACCGATCGAAGAACTCGCCATTGGTGATGCGCCGCGACGGCAGCACGTCGCCGTCGGCGTCGTACAGCAACACCAGGTCGATGTCGCTGGAATAGTTCAATTCCGCGCCGCCAAGCTTGCCCATTCCCAGCACCACAAAACGGGCCGGTTGACCATCGGGCCGAGTGGGCCGACCGCGCTTCTCTTCGAGCGCTCGGCGGGCATAGCGTAACGCCGCCTCGACGATCGCGTCGGCCAGGTACGAAACCTGCCGGGTCACCACGTCCAGCCGCTGACCACGGATCAGGTCGCCGTAGCAGATGCGCAAGGTTTCGCGACGCTTGAATCGCCGCAGCGCCTCCATGACCGCGGTCTCGTCGTCCAGGGCCTGCACCTCCGCGGAGATTTCCTCGACCAACGTCTCTCGATTGACCGGCTGACCTTCGGTCAAACGCAGCAGGTCGTAGCTTTCGGTGTCGGAAATCAACAAGTCGCTGAGATACTGACTCGAGGAGAAAATCTGCAACAACGCCGGCAGCGCCTCGGGGTCTCGCTCCAAAAGCGAGGCCGTGCCCAGCGGATTGCGGGCCGCGGCAATAAACCGCCCCAGGTTGTTCAGAGCCATATCCGGATCGGAGGCGAGAGCCAGGTGCTCTTGGAGTTGTCCGGTAATGTTGGCCAACAGGTCGAGCGTCACGCCGGCGGCAGCCATGCCCACCAAATTGGCGTGCGCCCGCCGGGGGTCCTCGACGCCGCACTCGCGCAGCCAGCTCTCGGCGGCGGCGGGCGAGTCGAGCAGGCGGCTCAGATGGTCGATGTGCATGGAACGGTTCGTCAGATGGGGGCGGAAAACCTTGACCGACGAGTTTTCACAACCCGGCGATCCGGTTTTCTCTCTCTCCGGGCTTTGGTATCGACATGATTCATTGGAAGCGCCAAATCGTCCGCTGGTGGTCGACACTCCCTGTCTCTTCTCCCTGTGGGACAGGGTAAGGGTGAGAGGGCAGCGCCCATCCAATTCCCGGGGAAGCAGGCCTGGGCGACGAGGTCAGCAGCGCCTCGCGCATCTCAGGTCAACGAGTATACCTCAGGACCGACGTGCTGCGTCACCGCCTCGCCGAACAGCGTGAAGGCGTTGGCGTCGTAGATAGTCACCGGCAACAACTGGCCAATTTGTCGCTCGTTTCCTGAAAAGACAACGATTCGGTCGCACGCCGTTCGGCCTGTCAACTGCAACGGCCCCGACACGTCGGCGTCGCGCTTTTGGGCCGCCTTGCTGGGGCCCTCCACCAAAATCAACTCCTGACGGCCAATGAACCGCTGATTGTCCTCCTCGCTGATCGCGCTTTGCACCGCCAACAGGTCGTTATTGCGGCGCCGCTTGATTTCCTCCGGCACGTCGTCCGCGTATAACTCGGCTCCCTTGGTTCCTTCGCGGACGCTGTACTTGAAGATAAAGCTGCTCTTGAATCGGCTCTCTTGCACCAGGTCGACCGTTTGCTGGAAGTCTTCCTCGGTTTCGCCGCTAAAGCCGACGATGAAGTCGCTGGTCACGGCCGCGTTGGGAATGGTGTCTCGAATGCGGCCCAGCATCTCGCGATACTCGGCAACCGTGTACAGGCGCTTCATCCGAGTCAACATCCGGTCCGCGCCGCTTTGAGCCGGCACGTGCAAATAGTGCGAACAGATGGGAATATCGCGGACCGCTTGCAACAGGTCGTCGCTCATGTCCTTGGGAAAATTGGTGACAAATTTCAGCCGGTCCAATCCCGGCACGTCGGCCAAGGCCAACAGCAAATCGCTAAGCCGCCACGTGCGGCCGCCTTCTTCGCAGCGGTAGCTGTTGACCGTTTGGCCCAACAGCGTCACCTCGCGGCAGCCTTCGCCCACCAATTGCCGGACCTCCGCCAAGAGCTGCTGCGGCGGCCGGCTTTGTTCGGGGCCGCGGACTTTGGGCACGATGCAGTACGTGCAGAATTTGTCGCAGCCAATCATGATCCGCACGAATGCCTGAAACGGCGTTGGCCGCATCTGTGGATCGCGCAGGGGGTCGTAGCTTTCAAAGCTCTGTTCGACCTCGATTCGACTGGCCGCCTTGCGGTCCAGGCTCACCTCCATCCGCGGCCCGCTGCCGCCGCGAATCTGCGCGAGCAACTCGGGCACCTGGTGCAATTGACCGGGCCCAACCACCAGGTCGACGTAAGGGGCGCGCTTGAAGATAAGCTGTTGATGGTTCTGGGCCATGCAGCCGAGCACGCCGATGATCTTTTCGGGATGCCGCGTCTTGGCGTGCTTGAGCCGCCCTAGGGCGCTGTAGATCTTGTCCTCGGCGTGCTGGCGGACGCTGCACGTGTTGAACAAGATGGTGTCGGCCAAGTGGGCGCTCTCGACCAGCTCATAACCTTCCTTGCGCAGTGAGCCAACGACCAGCTCGCTGTCGAGCATGTTCATCTGACAGCCGACGGTCTCAATGTACAGGCGATGCGGCATGGAGGAATTCTCGGCGCCGTGGCCGTCCACCATGACATCGGCGGACGATCTATGCGGCCTTCTTTATTTGTGCGGCCCGCGCCGCGACCGCCTCGGCCTGCTTGGCCAACAAGGCGGCGCGATGCTGTCGCTCGATTTCGGCCTGAAGTTCGGCCCGGTGGATCGACAAGCGGCTATTGCGGCGCGAGGCCATCATACGCACCAAAGCCATCACGGCCACGTAGGCGCCCATGGCCAATAGCGCCACGTCCCAACTACTCAGGTGTGTCATGAAGCGACTCCTTGCTGGTTTGGCGGCCAACCCTCGTGGTCGGCCGGCCCCGATTATCGAGGCAGGATCGCCATCATAACGCGGATTCGTGGCCCGCCGAAGGGCGATTTGGTTCGATATAAAATGTTTTTGCAGAATGACTTACGACTGGACTGGAACCCTGGTCCACGCGAGGTCAGCAAGCGAATCTGGCTTCCCAGCAACGCCGCCCTCGGGGTCTTCAGGTTCCCGGGCACTCAAACGTTGATTTCAAACAAATGTTTGATACAATCGATTGAAGTCGATGATTGACGGTACCCAAAGACCGCTATGGGGGCAACGAAGTTCGGAGAACAACCGTGGCCAAGGACGTTTCCGCCAGCGACGACACGAAGCAGCGGCTGCTCGAGGCGGCGGGCGAGGTCTTCGCCGCCCGAGGTTATGAGGCGGCCACAACGCGCGAGATTTGCCAGCGGGCCGAGGCCAACATCGCTGCGGTGAATTACCACTTCGGCGACAAGCATCGGTTGTACGTCGAGGCGGTGCAGTTGGCGCATTGCGTCCGCGCCAATCAAGTCCCGCTTCCCGATTGGTCGCCCGACACGCCCGCGACCGAGCGGTTGCGCATGTTCATTCGCAACCTACTGGAGCGAATGGTGTTCGAGGACCGTCCCGCCTGGCATCTAGAGCTGGCGATGCGCGAACTAGCGCGGCCCACCGACGCCTGCGTCGAGGTGGTCAACGACTTCATTCGTCCTATGGCGGAGTCGCTCGAAGCGATCTTGCGCGACTTATTGCCCGCCCAGATGTCGCGACCTGAAATCTATCTGGTCGGCAACAGCGTCGTCGCACAGTGTCTGTTCTACCACCAGAACCGTCCCATCATTTCGCTTTTGATGGGACCGGAGACGTACGAGGCGCTGTCGATCGATCTGTTGGCCGCCCATATCACGCGGTTCACGTTGGCGGCGCTCGGTTTCGAGCAGCCGTTGACCGCGCCGATACCAACCTCGCCCTGAGCACCGTCGAGAATGCACCATGCACTGGGTGGCCTGGAAAATGCTGACCGGCGATCGGGCCAAGTATTTGGGCACCATCTTTGGCGTCGCGTTCGGCACGTTGTTGATCTCCCAGCAGACCTCGATTTTTGTCGGCCTGATGAGGCGGACCGCCAGCCAAATCGCCGACGTGCGGGCCGCCAGCATCTGGGTCATGCGGCCCGAGGTGCAAAACAGCGACGAAATTCAGCCCTTGTCCAGCGGCGACCTTTGGCGCGTGCGGGGCGTGCCCGGCGTGGCCTGGGCGGTGCGGTTCTACAAGGGGCTGGCTCGCGCCAAAGTAGCCGACGGCAGCTTTCGGCAGGTCAGCCTGATGGGAGTTGACGACGACACGCTCATCGGCGCTCCGAGTGAGATGCTGTTGGGTTCGCTGACCGATCTGGCGCGGCCCGACGCCGTGGTGGTCGACAAGGCGGGGTACGCCTATCTCTGGCCGGGCGAGCCGCTGGCCTTGGGCAAACCGTTGGAAATGAACGACCGCCGGGCCGTGGTGGTCGGCGTGTGCCAGGCCTCGCCCCCATTTCAAACCTTTCCGCTGGTCTTCACCCGCTACAGCCGGGCCATGCGATACGCGCCGCCGGAGCGCAACTTGATGTCGTTCGTTCTGGCCGAGCCGCAGCCGGGCGTCAGCGTGGCCGAGGCGTGCCGACGGATTTCGGCCACGACGCACCTGTTGGCGCAGAGCCGGCTGGAATTTGTCTGGCGCACGGTGGGCTATTACCTGCGTTCGACCGGCATTCCCGTCAACTTCGGCATCACGATCACGCTGGGTTTCATCGTGGGGACGGCCATCGCCGGACAGACGTTCTACCTGTTTACGTTGGAAAATCTCCGCCAATTCGGCGCCCTCAAGGCCATGGGGCTCAGCGATCGCCGCGTGGTGGGCATGATCTTGTTGCAGGCCTGTGTCGTCGGTTCGATCGGCTTCGGATTGGGCATCGGCATGACCGCCGCGTTCTTCGAGGCGACGCGCGACGTGACCCACCTAGCCGGGTTTTACCTCCCCTGGCAGGTCGTCGTTTTGTCGGCGGTGGCCGTGGCGCTGATTGTGGCCGGGGCCAGCCTTACGAGCGTGCGCAAAGTGTTGGTGCTCGAGCCGGCAATCGTCTTTCGTTCGTGAGCAATTTTGGACTCGTCACCATGGTCGCGCTTGCCACGTCCTCTGCCGCCGTTCACTGCCATCGACTCGTCAAGGAATTTGGCGATGGCGACAACCGGCTGCGGGTGTTGCACGGAATCGATTTGGCCGTTGCTCCCGGCGAATTGACGCTGCTGGTCGGACCCAGTGGCTGCGGCAAAACAACGCTGATCTCGCTCATCGCCGGATTGCTGAAGCCGTCGGAAGGATCGGTGGAAGTTTTCGGCGTCGACCAATCGCTGCTGTCGAGCCGACAACTCGTGGCGTATCGCGGCCAGAACATCGGTTTTGTGTTTCAAGAATTCAATTTGCTCCACGCGCTGATCTCGGTCGAAAACGTAGCGGTGCCGCTGTTGATCGTGGGCGTGGCTCGCCGCGAGGCGGTGGCTCGGGCGCGCGAAATGCTCGATTGGATGGACATGTCGCCGCGGGCCGACGCTGTGCCCGCACACCTGTCGGGCGGTCAACAGCAGCGCGTGGCCATCGCCCGTGCCTTGGTCCACCGACCTCGGCTGTTGGTCTGCGACGAGCCTACGGCGGCGCTCGACGCCCATTCTGGACAAGTGGTGATGCAACTTATCAAGCGCGTGGCGGTGCAGCCCGACCGGGCGGTCATCGTCGTGACACACGACAACCGCGTGTTGGCGCACGGCGACCGGATGGTCGAGATGGCCGACGGCCGAGTGACCCGGGTCGGCGCGGTGCATGAGCACGCCTGAACGGCTAATGGACAACACCCTGCGAGGACTTGCCATGCAACGCGCGCTGTTTCTTCCAGCCCTGGCCGCCGCGGCGTTTTGCTTCATGACTTATCATCTGGTCCGCAGTCAACAGACGCCGCCCGAAGCGCCTCCGCCGGCGTTGCCGGCCCGCACCCCGTTTGCGAGCACTCTGGCAGGCGCCGGCATGGTTGAGGCTCGCGGCGAAAACATTTCCGTTGCATCGCCGCTGCCCGGCGTTGTCAAGGAAGTGGCCGTGGCGGCGGGAGATCGCGTGACCTCCGGCCAGCTTCTGTTTCGATTAGACGACGCTCCGCTGCGGGCGGAGCTTCAGGTGCGACAGGCCCAGCTTGGCCAGAGCCAGGCGGCTCTCGAGCGGACGCAGGAGCTGCCCCGGCCCGAGGAACTGCCGGTGAGCGAAGCCCGCGTGCGACGCGCTCGCGCCGAGGTCGTGGCTCAAACCGACCTGCTCAAACGGCGCGAGCGACTGGTGGCCGACCGGATGGTGTCCGAGGAAGAATTGGTGCAACGGCGGCAGGCACTGCAGGTGGCCGAGGAATCGTTGGCAACCGCCCTGGCCGAGGACGCGCTGCTCAGGGCCGGCGGTTGGGAACGCGACAAGGCTATGGCTCGCGCCGAGGTGGCCAAGCAGGCGGCCCTGGTCGAACAGACGCGCGTCGAGTTGTCGCGCCTCGAAGTCCGCTCGCCCGTGGACGGCCAGGTGTTGCGCGTCGATCTGCGGGTGGGCGAATACGTGGGCACGCCGCCGGGCCAACCGTTGTTGGTGCTCGGCGATCTGTCGAAGCTGCACGTGCGCATCGATATCGACGAAAGCGATATCCCCCGGTTCCGGCCGGGCATGTCGGGCCAGGCCTTTGTGCGCGGAGCGGCCGAGACGCCGCTGCAACTATCGTTCGTCCGCGTCGAACCGCTGGTGCTGCCCAAGCAGTCGTTGACCGGCGCCGCGGCGGAACGGGTTGATACGCGAGTGCTGAGGGCGGTTTATGCTCTCGAAGGCGCCCCGCCGACGGTGTACGTCGGCCAACAGTTGGACGTGTTTTTTGACGCCGGAACGGCCGCCAAGTAATCGGTGTTCTAAGAGTCCAACCAACAACCCGTTGCATTCGCGCGAAACCAGCGACCGTCGGCATCGCATTGGCTACTAGCGCGGTTTGACGGCATGGACGACCAAGTAGGCCGCCAGGAAGCGAAAGCCCGGCAGCCGGGCCAGCCGATTGACGCGACGCGCGGCCCCTGGGCCAACGAGCTTGCCTACGGCGCCCAGCAGCGGAATCTTCACGCCCACGACGTGCCGCAACTCCAAATTGGCAAACAGCTTGCCGGCGTCTCCGGGCCACAGGTAGCGCGAACGGACGCGAAACGGCCTGCCGT
>CAYWTU010000139.1:0-8361 GCA_964461275.1 uncultured Pirellulales bacterium
TCGACAAACTTCTTGGCGTTGGGGTACTTCTTGGCGGCCGCCTCGAGCCGCTGCTCATCGATATCGCAAATGCCCACGACCTCGCCGTGTCGGCCGGCGTCTTCAGTGTCGCTGGAACCCTTGCCGCCGATGCCGACACAAGCGAACTGCAGCTTGCCATTAGGGGAGGTGTCGGCCTTGGCCCTCAGGGCGCGGGACGCCATCAGGCCTGCGCCGGCCGCGGCCGTGGTCTGCAAAAAGGTACGCCGATTGGTCGAGTGCGCCATCGCCTGGACTCCTTGGAACTTCGGTAAGCGGAATTGGGTTGATTCGTTAGCCCCGCCCGCCGGTCCGATGTCGGCCCCGGGGCTAGGCAAAGCCCATACGATAACCGCTAGCCGCTGGTTGAGCAAATTTATAGCAGGAGGCACGAAGCTAGCGCCGGCGTTGACGCCGGCCGCCGCCCGCAACTAGCATATTGCCTATCGCAAGGCCGCGCCCGGCGGCAATTGCCTTTTCCCGCCCCCCGCTTTACGCCTGGATCGCTCGTGAAGGTGCGCTAGCGCGGCATTGAACTAACGACCTCGGTCGGTCGTTCGAATACCCGCCACAGCGGGTGACAGTCTTGGGCCAAGCGGATCCCGGCGACGACGTCTCGCATCGCCCTGAGGTATCCCACGGCGCCTACCCGCTGGCGTCGGTTCTACCGCGGCGCGTCTTCAACAGCAGGAGAAGTCCCTCATGCGACGTCGCCTCTGCATGTTCGTAACGGCCATCGTGACGTCTCAGGCTGCAACCGCCTGGGCCAGCTACGCCACGATGTGGAACAACGGCCCGTCGTCGAACCGGGTGGACACGGTCTTCCTGGGGGACGGCTATCTCGCCGCCGATCTGGCGACGGTTTATCCCGCTCATATCAACATGATGCTGGAGCACATGTTCTTTGAAGGCGAGGATCCGTTTCCTCGCTATCGAAACTACTTCAACGTGCATCGTATCGACGTCGTCTCGAACCAGCGCGGGGCCGACGTTCCGCCGCAGGGCATCTTTCGCGATACGGCCTTGGACGCCAGCTACTACTATGACGGTGCAACGGAACGGCTGCTGTACATCAACAGCAACAAGGCATACGTACAGCTCTTCCAGAACTTGCTCGGCGCGCCGTTTGCGCCCGAGATGTCGCTGGTGACCGTCAACGATACGAAGTACGGCGGCGGCGGCGGAAACTTTGCCGTGTTCGCCGGCGGGAACGATGCCGCGCCGGAAGTCGCCCTGCACGAACTGGGTCATTCGTTCGCCGGGCTGGCGGATCAATACGGCGGAAATTCCGACCCCTATATAGGATCCGAGCCGAGCGAACCCGATGTCACCACCGACCCTACCGGCGCTAAATGGGATCACTGGCTGGGATACGATCAGCCGGGCATCGGCCTCATCGGCGCTTATGAGGGAGGCTACTATCACGAAGAAGGAATTTTTCGCCCGTCCGTAAACTCCAAAATGCGCTCACTAGGCCGGCCGTTTGACGCCGTGGGACGCGAGCAGTTCATTTTGAACATCTACGATTTCGTCGATCCCTTGGATGACTGGCTGAACGACTCGGGTATTCTCGACGGCGCCGCCGAGTTGTGGGTCGACACGATCGATTCGAGCGTCATTGACGTCGAGTGGTACGTCGACGGAAATCGAGTGGATGGCGCCGCCGGCGAGACCTTTTCACTGTTGGACTTTGGCTACGGGGCCGGAACGTACGATGTGATGGCGCTTGCCCGCGACAACACTGAATGGGTGCGGATCGACCTGGAGAAGCTGCAGCAAAGCGTGCGCTGGACGGTCCACGTCGTGCCCGAGCCGTCGGCTTTGGCGCTGGCCTTTTTGGGAGTAGGATGTTGGCTGATAGCGGCGGCGCGTCGGCGCCGCTGAGTCCAACGTTGCCCTCGTTGCAGGAATTGAATCGTCGCATGTCCGTCCATTTCAGCGAGTTCGCCCAAAACGTCACCGTTGAAACCGCCTTCAATGTGCTGGCGCTGGCGCGCAAGCTCAAGGCCCAAGGCAAACGGGTCATCGAGCTCGAGATCGGCGACAGTCCCTTTCCCTCCACCGCTTCGGCCAAGGCCTGCGGCCGACAGGCGATCGACGACGATCAAACCCATTACTGCCCATCGGCCGGACTGCCCGAGTTTCGCGAGGCGGCCAGCCGATTTGTCAATCGAGAATATGGCCTGGCGACCAAGTCCGATCAGATCGTGGTCGGGCCGGGCGCCAAGGTGTTCGAACTCTTGTTCTGCGAAGCGTTTCTCAACCCCGGCGACGGCGTGCTGGTCTTCGCGCCGTATTTTCCCACGTATTTGCCGAACATCGCCCGTCGTGGCGCCCGGCCGGTCATTGCCGAACTTACGCAATCGCGCGACTTTCGACCCGACCTGGCCGCGGTCGAACGCTTTTTGGCCAATGACCCTAAGCCGAAGGCCGTTTTCCTCAATAGTCCGCACAATCCCACGGGCGGCGTGGCCACAAAGGTCGATCTGCGCGAGCTGGCCAATTTAATTCGCGGGCGCGACGTGGCGGTGCTCAGCGACGAGCCGTACGACCGCATGGTGTGGCGCGGGAAGCACCATACGCTGCTGGCCGAGCCAGGCATGATGGACCAGTGCGTGGCGGCGTACACGTTCAGCAAGTCGTACAGCATGAGCGGTTGGCGGTTGGGCTTTTCGGTGAGCAGCGCCCCGGTGGCCGAGATGCTGGCCAAGTTGATCAATTCGTCGCTGTCGTGCGTGCCGCCGCTAGCGCAACTGGCGGGCGTCGCGGCATTGGAACACGACTCGGCCGAACGCGACCAAACGATGCAACGCTTTCGCGAGAAGGTGGACATCCTGGTCCACGGACTGAACGAGATCGACGGCGTCCGTTGCCTGGACCCCGGCGGGACGTTCTACGTGTTTCCCAACGTGGCGCCGATTTGCAAACGGCTGGGAATCACCTCGCACGGCCTGGCGCTTTATCTATTGGAAGGCGCCGATGACCAGTTTGGCGTGGCTTGCCTGGGAGGTGAATGCTTTGGCGACGCTGGCCAAGGATTCTTGCGGTTCAGTTGCGCCGAACCGAATGAACTTTTGCAGGAGGCGGTGCGGTTCCTGCCCACCGCGTTTGGGCGGATCGACCGGGTCGAGGCATTCTTGCAGAAGAACCCGGCCTACCGGGCGAAGTAGCGGCTTATGGGCTGGCCGACGTAGGGGTCTCGCGCGGGTTCCGCGGCAAAGAGTTGGTTTGCAATACGATCTCGCCGAATATCTCCAGCCGGTCGGCCACTTTGGCGGCGCCCAACGCCCGGGAAAATGGGCGGATGCCGTATTCGGTCTGCAGAATCTCAAACTTGCCCGAAAGGTTCACTCGGTCGCCCACGCGGGTGGCCTGGGCCAAGACTTGCAGCGGCCGAGTCACACCGTGCAAAGTAAAACTCCCGTCCAACAAGTAGGCGTCGACCCCTGGAGTGTCGCCGGCATGGGGTTGAGCTGTGTTGATCTGAAACGTGGCTTGCGGATGCTTGGCCGCGTGCAGCACTTCGGACGAAAGCATCGTGGCGGTGACTTTTTTCCGTTCCGACTCATCGACGCTGCCCTTGAGCCCTACGTACTGCCGGGCCTCGTCGGTGTCGGCCTGAAACGATTTGAGGTCGAACACCAACTGCCCCGCGGCCGCGTCGGCGCCGAGCCGTACCAGTCCGCTGGCCACGCGACCCTCGACGGCGTGCTCGTGGCTGAAGCCAACCTTGCCGACCTTGATATACACGCGGCTCTGCACCACGTCGACCGGCCCGGATTTGGGCAGATCATTGGCATCGGCGTCTTTGGCCGCGCGCGGCGCCGCGGCCTGGCCGGTTGTCGCGGCAGGCTCAGCCAACGCCTGGCTGCCAATGAACGCCAAGGTTGCGGCCGCCGTCCAGTATTTCCAACTACGGCTACGGATGGGCGCTTGCAACATGAAGCAATCCTGGCTGGAGTCGGTCGGTTTGGTCAAGGCAACGGCCTTTGGTCCCAGCGCGTCGCTTCGATCCGCGCCAGCTCGGCGTGGATGTCGTCCCCTTCGTAAAAGCCAAGCCAACCTTGGATCTCGCGCGATTCACCGGCCGGGCAATCGGGAAACTTCGGATCGGAGTGCAGGCAGGGACACGGGGCGTTGCCCCAGGTGCGATGATTGGGCGTCCAGGCGGTGATGATCCAGCGCCGCCGCGACTCGTCGTGCGCCGCGCCATACGGCGCCCGAAGCAGCTTATTGTCGTTCGTCTGCTGGGCGAAGCCGGCGGCCGCTTTAAGCATCACGCAGTTCTGCACGCGCAGGTCCGAGAGCGGCTCGGGCGTACCGTTGGTCAATCGCAGGCTCATCCGGAGCCCCGACTCAACCACTTTGGCGCGGGCCTGGTACTCGATGCCGTTGGGCAGCCGACGGGTCAGCCGGAACTCGCCGTGGTCGATTTGCCATTCCTGCTTTTGTAGTTCGGTCCCTTGCCGCGACCAGATTGTCGGAACGTGGGTGTGCGCCAAATAGGTTAGCCCCAAGTTCGACCACAGCGCCTCAGGCAAGTCGACCACCACGTACCCGCCGTCCGGCCATGGGCAGAACACGCTCAGCTTGGTTTCACGTTGCGGCCGGAGCGCCCCGTCCAGAAACCCGATGCGTGGGTGTCGGCCGCCAGGGTAGGGAAGCACGCGCAACGGCCGAACCAGGTCGACCGGAGGAAATATGTCCGTAGGCGCTCTTTCTTCCTGCAACTCTTTGTTCAGCGTGTCGGCCGGCAGGCCGGTGGCCGCCGTCATCTCCTCCAAGCTGAACCGATGCGCCTGCATAATCGCCAGCCAACGCTGCAAGTCGGCGTGGTCATGCGGTCGACGCGGATCGGCGTGGGCGGCCAAGACCTCGCGCGAATCGGTGGGCGGTTCGGCTGCCAACGCGCGTTCGTCGGCCAACTGCGCCGCCGCGAGGCAGCTCAACATCAAACAAGAGCAAACGCCTTGACGCGCGCCGAACATCGACTTGCGGGCCTTTCTCGTTGACGGCGCCCCATTTGAACCGCGTTGCCGCCGCACTATCAGAGCGTTCCGGCGCCGGGAATTCAATGTCTTGCCGCTGCGGCGACCATTCCGTCTAACCGCACAATCATCCCCTACGGCAAGTTGACGGTCGCCAGCCGCGCAGCCAGCCCCGCCCAAAGCGTCGGAATGGTTCGCTGGTGGTCGCCACTGAAGTAATAGCTGCGCCCGCCGTCGGCCACGGTGCGCACTAGAATAGTCTTCCAGGGCCGGTAGTAGTACCACGGGTGCTCCTTGCCCGGCGGTCCGTCGCGAAAGTTCGGCGGCAAATCGACCAGATCAAAAACCGCGGTTGTGAAATGGCGAATCTCTTCGCCGCGCCGGCGGGCGACGTTGCGGGCCATCGAGAGGGCCTTCAGGTAGACCTCAGGCCCCGTCACCGCCGAACCGATGTTCAAGAACGCTCCACCCTCGAGCTGCGAAACCGTATGAGCGTAGATCAAAAAGTCGGTGTAGCTGGCGGCGCCTAATGCGGCGCCGTCGCAGTTGGCATGGGCGTGAATGATGTCGCTGCCGATGCTGACATGCACCGTCACCGGCACTCCGGCCCGCCAGCCCGCGGCCGCCACGCTCAACTGTCGGTGAGGCAGCGACTGCTGTTCGATGGTCCGCCCAACCGCTTCGCCCAGCCCTTGGCCGTCGGCGTGGGCCTGCCGGATGATGTCGTTGAGTCGGCTGGTCTCTTGCCACAAGCCGAACTGTCCCACACGAATCCATTTGGGAACGTCCTCGCTGGTCCCACCCCCCAGCGCCAACTCATAGTCGTGAATGATTCCCGAACCGTTCATCGCCAGGTGGGTGATGTACCTGTGCTCGATCAGGTCGACCAGGAACCGCGACAGCCCCAGTTTGATCGGATGTCCGCCGATCATCACCAACACCGGCCGGCCACGCCGCCGGGCCTCGGCCAGCTGGTCCAACAATTGAGGAAACTCGGGGTGATCGTAAGGCGACTCGCTGGCCGCCAGTGGCCGCACGCCGTCCAGCGTCAGGTCGTGTCCGCGTTGGCTCAATTGTCCCAGCTCAATCTGCGAACGGTCAAATTGTGAGTAACGGCTCACGTCGGGCGCTCTCTAGGGTCCAACCAACAACCTGCTCGATTCGCTGGAATCAACGGGCGTTAGAGGGCCTATGTCGGGGTTGTTGGGTAGTCTCTTCGGCAGTGAGAGATGGGCAATTGCCAGGGCCGATGCTAGCACTTACTAGCCAATTGCCACAACAGGTTGAATGGTGCCACCTCGTGCAAGGGCATGCCGCCGCGGCGCCGGGTGGGACGGTTTTCGGCGCGCACGATGACGTACCGTGCCAGCAGCGCCAGCACCGCCCGGCCGTCAATTGACCTTGCCTGCGACGGGGCAAAGCTCGGAGAATTCGCGGCAACTTCTTCCGCCCGAGATGAGACCAGAACCTAGTGAAAATCGCCTGGCCCACCGCCAAGATCCAATGGAAATGGCTGCGCGAAGGACCTTCGGCTCCGGAGGCGCTCGAGCCCGGCGCCGTCGCGGCCTGGTTGGAAACGGGACCGGCCACCGCCGTCAAAAGCGGCGCGCACCGCGTGGTCTACCGCGTCGATCTGCCGCACGGTTCGGTTTACGTCAAACATTATCGCTGCCGGCGACCGGTGGATGTCCTGCGGCAACCGGTGCGGCCCAGCGCCTCGCGGCGAGAATCCACGCGAGCCTTGGAACTGTTGCGCCGCGGTGTCGCCGGCGCGGCGCCGTTGGCGCTGGGCGAAGTTCGCCGCGGCCCGTTGGTGGCCGACAACTTTCTGGTCACGCAAGGCATCGAAAACTGCTGCCCGCTGGACGAACTACTTCGAGTCCGTATGAGCGACCTGTCGTCGATAGATCGACTGTGTTGGCGCCGCAGGCTGCTCGCTTCGCTGGCTCGGTTTTGCGGGCGGCTCCACCAGGCGGGAGCCGAGCACAACGATCTACACCTGGGCAACCTGCTGGCGTCCCTGGACCAATGGGGTCGACCGCGATGCGACGGCGGCGGCGACATTCAATTGCACCTGATCGACGTGCCGGGCGTGCGATTCGCCGGTCCGTTGAATTGGCGCCGCAGTTGCCGCAACCTGGCGATGCTTTGCGCCAGCGCGACTACGCTGGCCGGCACGTCGGACCTACGCCGCTTTCTGGCGACGTACCTGCGCACCCGCACCGAGCTTCGCGTGACCGATCGCACCGCCGCCTTAAGTCAACTCACGCAGCTCGTACTGGTATGCATGCGCGACAAGCAGCGCTCGCGGGATCGCCGCGCGTGGGGCAACAATCGAGATTATTATCAGGTCCGCAACGATCACGGCACGGCATGCGCCGTGTCCGATGTGCCGCCCGATGTCGTCGTGGAATGGCTGGGAGCTTCTTCGCAGTTGGTCGCCCGCTGGCAGAGATCGCCGGTCAAACTCGGGCATCGCGGCGCCGTGGTGCGTGGCGAAGTGGCCCTGCGCGGCGAATTGGTGGAGACGGCCGTCAAGCGTTCGCGCGAGTCGGCCCCGCGGCGCTGGGCGCTGGGCCGGCTGACCAGTCGCGCCGCTCGACAATGGCACGCCGCCAACGCCCTTTTAAACCGTGGCATTGCCACGCCGCGGCCGCTGGCATGTCTTGAGCCGACGCCAGGAAAGTGGACGGCGGAAAGTGTGCTAATCACCGAGTGGTTGCCGGACGCGGTCGATTTGCACCGCCGGGCATGGGCGCTGGCCAGCCTGCCGGCCCGGCAGCGGCGTCTCGCCGCCGACCGGGCCGCCGAGTCGGTTGGTCGGCTCTTGGGACGCCTGCACTTTTGGAAGTTGTCGCACCGCGACCTGAAGTGGAACAACGTGCTAGTTGCCCACGGCGGCGGCGGGGCGTGTCTCACCGATCTGGACGGCCTCCGAACGCCCTCTCGCTGGCGGTTGGCCGGACCGCTCGCCTATCGCACCCGTGTGCGTAACTTGGCCCGGCTCGCGGTGGGCCGAACGCTTCACCCTTGGCTCAGCCACACCACCTGTTGGCGATTTCTGCGAGCGTATCTGGCCGAAGATCCCGAATTGTCTCGGGACGACGCCAGGCGGCTCGCTCGCGACGTGACGAAGGCCGCCACGCGTTATGTGGCCCGCGCCCGTCGCCAAAATCGGCCGCTGGGCTAACCGGCCCGGCGCCTGACGTCCCGATCGCTGACCCCTCCTGCGCCCGCATCGCCAAGTCCGTGCCGCAAGCCTTCGCCATCGGCATCACCAATCCGCTCGACGCCATGGTGTGGGCGCTGCAGAAGTCATGTGGGCTGCCCAAGAACATGGTGGTGGGCATGGCGG
>CAYWTU010000140.1:0-8349 GCA_964461275.1 uncultured Pirellulales bacterium
TCACGCTGAACATCATGATCCTCAGACGAGGCGAGGGTTTCTACAGAGCAGGACAGGTCCATTTATTGACGGCCCAAGCTCGAATCGACGCTTCGCGCGCCCGGCCGGCCCCGCAAACCATCGCCCCCCGAACCATAAACTGGACCTGTCCTCGTTTCTTTCCTCGCGCGCGTGCTGTGCAGAGGCAGTCGTGCTTTTGCAACAGCGATTGCTCTTCAATGTGTGGCGTTCGTGAAACCACGCTCCGACAACACGACGCTTCGGTGGTTATGAATCTTCTTGCGTGCCGTTTGCCGACATCGAGTCTACGAACTATCTATCGGATCGGTTCTTTTTGGGATCGTCAAAGTGCTGTGTGAATCGGTCGGCGAGCGAATTGCCGAACGGCATGGCTACTTCGTCACCTTCAACTCGCTGAACTCGCACACGGCGGCGGAGCTCGCGCCCGATTCGCCGCGGACGCCAATCAGACCTCCTCCCTGCGGCGGCTGGCCTTTGAACGAAACCAACTCCTGGCCGTTGATAAACACCGTCGCGCTGGTCCCCTTGATGGTCACGCGGAGATCGTTCCACTGGCCGACGCCCTTCTTCACCACGTCGTGAGTGCGGTAGGCGACGGGATACATCCAGCGTCCCTTGTGCCGGCGGATCACGCCGTAGCGGCCGTCGGGAGAGACGGTCAGGCAGTAGTAGCTGTCGTAGTCTGTGCCCCAAAACACCAGGCCGAAATATTCCTGATTCACTTCATCACCCTGGGCCAGCCGGGCTTTCACGCGGATGTCGGCGTCGTCAAAGACCAGGGCCTGGTTCTGCTGGCATTGACTCATGCCAACCGGCGCGGTGACGACGAGCTTGTTGTCCTTGACCGACATCATTTGCGTCGGTTCTCCCCAGCCGGGGTCGAGCGTAGCGAAGTCGTCTTCGTACAGGACTTCCTGCGCTTGGGCGGCCGTTATGCAAGTTGCCAAGGCAGCGACAAGAACGATTAGCAGCCGCGAGTTGCTGTTCCGCTTGTGCATGATGAAAACTCCTGGTCGGTAGGACGTGATGACGAATCAGACGTTGACGGATGCTGAACTGCCGCGGATTTAGCGGGCGCCGCTAGTCTCCCTCGCGAAGGCGCTCCAGCGCACTGCGAGCGGCGCGGCGGACATAAAAGCTCTCGTCGTCCAGGGCACTTTCCAGCGCGGGAAACGCGACCCGAGCCGGCGTGCCAATTTGAGAAAGCGCTTCACACGCGGCGGCGCGAATGGCCGGCGATGCGTCTTGCAGCGCGACCGTCAACGCCGGAACCGCGGGCTCGGCCGCCGAGCCAAGCTTGGCCAACATGCCCATGACGTGCAGCTTCTTGTCAAAGTCGTCGCCCACCGCATTCGCGCCCAGCGTTCGGGCAAGCGCCTCGCGCCCGGCGCCATTCCGCTCATCGAGCTTGGCCAGCGCGTAGGCGCTGCACATCCGCATCAGGTCGTTGGAATCCTCCAGGCCCGCCTGCAATGCCGAGACGACCAGGTCGCTGGCCACGCCCACGTCGCCGAGCGCTTCGGCCGCCAGGCTGCGAACATCGGCAGGGCCTTGGCCGGCGTAGCGAATCAACTCGTCGATGGCCACGGCAGCAGCGGGGCCTATGTGACCCAGGGCGACGATTGCCTCACGGACGGTATCGTCGTTCCGCATGGCATCGCACAAGGCTGGCACGGCCGACTTGGCCGGCGGCCCGATTCTGCCCAGCGCCGTGATGGCCGCCAGTTGCAGACCAAACTCACGACTCCGGGCGGCCTTGATGAGCTGTGAAACGGCCCCGGCGGCGTCCGTTCCCAAGTCGGCAAGTGCCCAGGCGGCCGCCTCGCTCACCGCAGTCCGCTCTTCCTGCAAACCGGCAAGCAAGTGCGGCAACACTCGCTCCACTTGGTCGGCGAACTGGCCGAGCGCCTGTGCCGCCCGAGCGGCAACGACAGCGTCTTGGCTCTCGGTCAGCAGCCCGGCGACCCGGTCGACGGCTAGACGTCGGCCGGCGTCGCTTTGTACCGCATCGGCCGCTTCGGGAATGTCGACGTCCGAGTTGGACTGTTCAACCGCTCGGACCAGATTGGCCACCAGTGCCCGGGTGTCCTCGTCGATCTGTGCCGCGAAGGCGCGCCACGCCCAGGCCGCGACGGCGCCGATGAGCACAGCGGCCCAGCAGAGGTTACTCGCTCCGCTTTTCACCGCAAGGGTTCGACACATTGCGTACTCGCTTTTCGTGGCTTTCACCGTAACTCGATTTACGCAATTTTCGAGCCAACGTGAGGAGAATTCGGCGATTCGAAGCGGGCGGACCGTTTCCGGGGCTGCGGCGGCCTTGAACTGTTGTCTGGCGGCCCGGCCGTCGCATTCACAAACGCGGCACAGCATGTCAAGGCAGCACATGGCGCGCTGCGCGTTGACGCGCACGGCAGCGAATTCAGCCGCACCGGCTTGACAGCGCGATAAGGACAGGGCATGAATTGCCTTTAACGTGGGCGCATCGAGCCGGTCACGCGCGCCCGCCCACGAAACGACACCAAATTGCCCCCGCGGTCGATAGGTTTCCATGCTCACCCCGTTGGCGATCGACAGCATTCTGCACGCCTCAGATTTTTCTCCAGCCAGCCAGCGGGCCTTTGCCCATGCCCTGAGACTGGCGGTCGACTGTCAAGCCGAGTTGCTCATTGCCCACGTCGACCCTACGGACACCGACAGTTCTTGGCTTGATTATCCGGGCGTAAGGCGAACCTTGGCGCAGTGGAGAGTGCTCCCGGAACATGCACGCGAGGAGGACGTTGCCAGGCTGGGAATTGCGGTGGAGAAGCTGCAGTTAGTGGGGCAAGACCCGGTCCACGAACTTCTCGCCATGCTCGACGAAGACCCGGTGGACTTGGCGGTTCTGGCCACCCATCCGCGCCGCGGCTGGCAGCGTTGGACGCGGCCGGAAACGGCCCTGCCGGTAGCCCGCCGCTCGCAGACCGCTGCGCTGTTTGTGCCCGAAAATTGTGCGGGATTCGTTTCTGAGTCGGATGGCCAGGTACAGTTGGCGCGGGTGCTTGTGCCTATCGACCACGCGCCCAATCCGCAATGGGCGGTTTCCACCGCAGCCGGATTCTTACGCACGCTGGGATGCCGGCAGGCGACCATCGACGTGGTGCACGTAGGGCAGAAATTGCCGCAGGTGCGTCTGCCGGAAGTGGCTGGCTGGGAGTGGCGGACCTCGTGCGTAACGGGCAACGTCGTCGAGCAGTTGACCAAAGCGGCCCACGACTTGCGGTCCGACCTGGTCGTGTTAGGCACGGCAGGACGCGCTGGACTTGTCGACGCGCTTTTGGGCAGCACCAGCGAACGATTAGTGCATCAATTGCCCTGCCCGGTCTTGACCGCCCCGGTCGCCGCGACGGGATAATTCTCATTTCCCAGCCAGATTCTCTGCGATTGGCCCGCGGGTTGCGGTAAAGACGTCTCAAGAACCTTACCGTCGTCGTGGAAAGCGCGCGCCATGATGTTGGCCCAGCCGTCTCGGGCTTCTCTGGAAACCGCCGCGGCTGGCGAGCGCGAGGCGGTTTTTCAGGCACGCGGCATCACCAAGGTCTACCAACTGGGCGAGGTTCAGGTAAACGCCCTGCGCGGCGTGGATTTAGACCTGTATCAAGGCGAGTTTGTGGTCCTCCTAGGTCCGTCGGGCAGCGGCAAGTCAACCCTCTTGAACATTCTGGGCGGGCTCGACGTCCCCTCGAGCGGCACGGTTCACTACCGCGATCACGACCTGACGGCCTTTGACGACACGGCACTGACGCGCTATCGCCGCGAACACGTCGGCTTCGTGTTTCAGTTTTACAACTTGATTCCCAGCCTGACGGCCCGGGAGAACGTGGGACTGATCACACGAATTTCCGAGCATCCCATGACGCCGGAGGAGGCGCTGGCGATGGTCGGACTGACCGACCGGTTGAACCACTATCCGTCGCAGTTGTCGGGCGGGGAACAACAGCGTGTGGCCATCGCCCGGGCGATCGCCAAGCGGCCCGACGTGCTCTTGTGCGACGAACCAACCGGCGCGCTCGACGTGCAGACCGGACTCTTGGTCCTGGAGGCCATAGTGCGGATCAACCAGGAATTGGGCACTACGACCGCCGTCATAACGCACAATGCGGTGATCGCCGGGATAGCTGATCGGGTCATTTCGCTGCTCGACGGCCGGATCGCCAGCATCCGGCGGAACGAAAAAAAGTTGCGGCCCGAAGATTTAGCCTGGTGAACCACGATGGACCCCTTCAACCGCAAGCTGTGGCGCGACCTGTGGCTGATGCGGGGGCAGGCGCTGGCCGTGGTGCTGGTGATCGGCGCGGGTGTGGCGACGTACGTCATGGCCCGCTGCGCACTCGAGTCGCTCAAACGGGCCCAAAGCGACTATTACACGCGGTACCGGTTTGCCGACGTGTTTGCCCACGCCAAGCGGGCCCCGCAGACGTTGGAGGCCCGAATCGCCGAGATTCCCGGCGTGGCGCAGGTAGAGACGCGGGTGGTCGCCAACGTCAAAGTCGACGTGCCGGGATTGGCCGAACCGGCCACGGCCAAGTTGGTCTCGGTCCCCGACCGGGCAGCGCCGCTGTTAAATCACCTGCACCTGCGCAAAGGGCGGATGATCGAACCCGGTAGGCCGGGCGAGGTCTTGATCAGCGAAGGTTTCGCCGGCGCGCACGGCCTGGTCCCGGGCGACCTGGTGCGGGCGATCATCAACGGCCGCATGCGAGATCTGTCGGTAGTCGGCGTGGCGCTTTCGCCTGAGTGCATCTACCAGAGTCGCGAGGGAGACGTCCTACCCGACGATCGCCGCTACGGTGTGTTTTGGATGGGCCGCATGGAATTGGCCGCCGCGTTCGACTTGCAGGGGGCCTTCAACGACGTGGTCTGCACGCTGACGCCCGGCGCGGCCGAGGCCGACGTTGTGCGGCGACTCGATCAACTCACGGCGCCTTACGGCGGACTGGGCGCTATCGGCCGCGCGGACCAAAGTTCGCACAAGTTTGTCAGCAACGAACTTCAGGAGTTGCGCGGCATGGCGTTGGTTGTGCCCACCATTTTTTTGGGCATCTCGGCGTTTCTCTTGAACATCGTGGTCTCGCGGTTGATTGCCATGCAGCGAGAACAGATTGCCGCGCTGAAGGCGTTCGGCTATACGCGGTATGAAATCGGCTGGCACTATGTGAAGTTGGTGCTGCTGTTTGTCGTGCTCGGCGTGGTCTTGGGAACTGCGGCCGGAACCTATTTTGGCCGCCGCGTCGCCCGCATGTACGCCATGTTCTTTCACTTTGCCGTGTTCTCCTTTTACTTGGACCCGTACGTGGTCTTGGCGGCGTTGGCGGTAAGCGCGGCGGCGGCCGTGGTCGGAACGCTCACGGCGGTCCGCCGCGCGGTGGCGATGGCCCCCGCGGCAGCGATGCGACCCGAGCCGCCCGCCAAGTACGGCCCCACGGTACTGGAGCGACTGGGCTTTGAGCGCTGGCTCGACGAGCCGGCCAAGATGATCCTGCGGCAATTGGAGCGCCGGCCCGTCAAATCGGCCCTGACCAGTTTGGGAATCGCCATGGCGGTAGCGGTTTTGATCCTCGGCAGCTTCATGCTGGACGCCGTCGACTACGCCATCCATGCCCAATACTACGTGGCCCTGCGGGAAGACCTGAACGTGATTTTCACTGAACCCAGTTCGGTCCGCGTGCTGCACGACGTCGAACGCCTGCCGGGTGTGCGGTTGTGTGAACCGTTTCGGGCTATTTCCACGCGACTGAGCCGGGAGCACCGCAGTCGGCGGGTCGAGGTGCTCGGCCTCACACCCGATGCCGAATTACACCGCTTGATGGACATTGACTGCCGAACTCTGGATGTTCCCGGCGAGGGCCTCGTGCTCTCCCAAAAGCTCGGCGAGGTGTTGGGCGTGGGCCTGGGCGACTTGGTCCACGTGGCGGTGCTCGAGGGCGAGCGCCCAGAAGTCGACCTGCCGGTGCGGGGCCTGATCAAGGACTTTGCCGGAACAGCGGCCTACATGGACATTCACTCGATGAATCGCCTGATGCGCGAAGGAGAGGTGGTCTCCGGGGCGTTCGTAGCCTCCGACGCGGCGCGGGTCAGCGAACTGTACGGCAAACTGAAAAACGCCCCGCGCGTGGCGAGCGTGCTCATCAAGGGTTCGGCCGTGGAAGGTTTCCGCAAGACCGTGGCCGAAAACCTGCTGCGAATGCGGTCGTTCATCGTGATGTTCGCCGCGGTGATTGCCGTGGGCGTGGTCTACAACAGCGCCCGCATCTCGCTCGCGGAACGGAGCCGAGAGCTGGCCACGCTGCGCGTCATTGGGTTCACGAGGGCCGAGATTTCCTTCTTGCAGTTGGGTGAACTGGCGGTGCTTACCGCGGTAGGCATTCCGCTGGGGCTGGCCCTGGGATATGGCTTGGCGGCGTTCTTGATCGATTTCTCCTACGACACCGAATTGTTCCGGATGCCGCTGGTCGTCAATCGTTCGACCTATGGCTTTGCCGCCGTGGTCACCTTGGCGGCGACGTGCGGTTCGGCGCTGATTGTGCGACGGATGATCGACCGCCTGAATTTGATCGCCGTGTTAAAGAGCAAGGAGTAAGCCAATCGTGAAGCGATCCTTGAAGACGCTGACTTACCTGATCGCCGCCGGCGCCGTTGCTGCGCTGTTGGTGTACGCCTTTCTGCCGCCGGCGGCCGACGTGGATGTGGTTTGGGTTAGCCGCGGACGGCTGGAAGTCACGGTCAACGAGGACGGCAAGACGCGCATCAAGGAGCGCTACGTGGTGGCGGCGCCGCTGGCTGGCGAATTGTTGCGGGTCAACCTGCACCCGGGCGACGACGTCGTGGCGGGAGAGACCGTGTTGGCGGCCATTGACCCCAGCGACCCCAGTCTGCTGGACGCCCGCACACAGGCCGAGGCTCAGGCCCGGGTCAGCGCCGCCGAGGCCCGCCTGCAACACTCCGAGGCGCAGTTGGTCCGCGCCCAGGCGACCTACGCCTTCGCGCGGAAGGAACACGCGCGTGCCGAGACCTTGTTGCCGTCGCAGTCCGTCTCCCAAGCGCAGTACGACGCGGCCGTCCATGCGCTGCGAACTGCGACGGAAGATGTCCGGGCTGGTGAATTCGCCGTTCAGATTGCCGAGTTCGAATTGCAGCAGGCCCAAGCAGTGCTCATCCGCAGCCGCGCCGGAGACTCGTCGGAACAGCCTCGCTTCGAGATTCTGGCGCCGATCAGCGGCGAAGTCTTGCGCGTCTACCAAGAGAGCGAAGGGGCAGTGATCCCCGGGGCGCGATTGATGGAATTGGGCAACGCCCGCGATCTGGAGGTGGAGGTCGACGTGCTCTCCAGCGACGCGGTGCAGATTCCCTTGGGGGCCAAGGTGTACTTGGAGCATTGGGGGTCCCCGCAGCCGCTGTTGGCTCGCGTCCGACTGGTCGAACCGCAGGCGTTTCTGAAGGTCTCGGCGCTGGGAGTCGAAGAGCAGCGGGTGAACGTGATCGCCGATTTCGTCGATCCCCCTGAAGCGCGCCAGCGGCTGGGGGACGCCTACCGCGTTGAGGCCCGCATGGTGATTTGGGAGCAAGAGCAGGCGCTCAAGGTGAGTGCGGGAGCGCTGTTGCGACACGCGGGTGGATGGGCGGTTTACCGAATCGTCGCCGGCCGGGTGCGTTTGACGCCCGTCGAGGTGGGCCACACCAACGGTCTGGAGACGGAGATCGTCGGCGGACTCCAGGAAAACGACGAGTTGGTCGCTTACCCTAGCGACCAGGTATTCGACGGCTCGCGAGTGGCGCCGCGAGCGGCCCGGCGCGAATAGATCGCTTAAGGCGGTCCTGTGACGGCTCGTGCCCGTGGCGTGCGGAATCGACACGCAGGTGCGCGAATCGGCGCATGGGCCGCCAAGCCAGGTGGGATAGCGCCAGCCAGGCGGTGGCGTTTCTAGGTGATGCCGTGGAACTTCACCGCGCCAGATGCAATTGGCCTGACAGTTGCGTTTCATCGTGGCCAGGTTCCGAGTGCCTGCCGCGGGAAGCCGCCGATGTACGTGCCCATACACAAGGTTTTCAATCCAGGCGAAACGCCGCCCAACCTGGGCGACTACGAAGCGGCGCGGCGAAGCTTTTCCTGGGCCGAGGCGCGCCAGCAACTCGACGGATTGCCCGGCGGCCGGGGCCTGAACATCGCCCACGAAGCGGTCGATCGTCACGCCAACGGTCCGCGGCGCGACCGCGTGGCCCTGCGATGGCTGGGCCAGGAAGGGCAACTGGCCAACTACACCTATGGCGACCTGCGAAGTCTCTCGAACCGGT